>CAYOAJ010000034.1:0-5373 GCA_964401895.1 uncultured Herbinix sp. | reverse complement strand
AGATGATTATGACAAGTTAGTAAAAAGAATAGAAGAAATGGACCTAGATATAGAGGAATATGGCTTTTATCTAGACTTAAGGAAATATGGGACAGTGAAGCATGCTGGTTTTGGTCTAGGGTTTGAGCGTTGTGTTATGTATCTAACTGGTATGACTAATATCCGTGACGTAATTCCATTTCCAAGAACAGTTGGACATTGCGAATTATAAATTATATTATTAAAAAGGTATTTATTAGTTGGCTGGTAAACAGCAGCTAATAAATACCTTTTTGTTTGCTATAAAAGACCTTAGTTATGTTTTATATATTATTTATTTAATAATTATTAACCTTAATCATTTTTAAAAATTACATGCCTAACCTTTTCCAGAGCAAGCAGTAAAACCATACCTAATACCCCTGCAGCTAGAACTTGACCAGCCCCAACTGTTAACGTCATATATGGAATTGAATAATTAGTTTCAAAGTATGCAAATTTAAGTATAAATGGAACTACAATTGCATTAACAATGATAGGGGGTAGGGGAACAAGGAACTTATTCCATCTTAGTTTGTAAGATAGATAAGCGGCTAATAAAGAAGCCAATGAACCAAAAATTGTATCCAGTATATCAGCACCAGTTAAAAGATTACTTAAAAAGCACCCGATTCCAATACCAGGAACGGCGGCCGGTGTAAAGTATGGTAATACAGTAAGGGCCTCTGCTATCCTAAATTGAACGGGACCATAGCTTATAGGTTGAAATGCGTATACCAAAACAACGTAAATTGCTGCTATAACAGCAGCTTCTGTAATAAATCTAGTTTTTTTATTCATGCTAATTCTCCTTTAGTTTTATTTTACGTCAGGAAGGTCTCGAACTGACGTTATAATTTTATAGCTATATTAGTATAGCACTTTAGGACAAGATATCAAGTAACATCTTCTGACAAAGTTTATTGCTCTAAGCTATACTTAAAGTGTTAGAAAATATAGCTTTACTTGAAAAGGTTGTCAGCTTATAACATTTGACTCTATGAATTTTTTCTAGATACTATCTATAATAATTTCTGCAGGCTTCTTTCTATCATAATATGGGGCGAGAGGTTTATATTCACTATCTTATGATATTCAATCGTAACTTTGACCATAGCAACAATTGCATGTACCATAAATCCCAAAATGCCTACCATTCTAAACCTTGAGAGTAATTAAAAAGATATGAACTACTAAAAACGGATGCATTTAGCATCCAGAAATAGTGATAAATACCTTTTGTTAATAACTAAACTATGGTATAATGTCCACTATATTGTTTAAAATGTTGCAATGGAGGTTAATCATGGGACAATTATCTGTAGATGATATGGTAAAAGAATTAGATGTATCTAAGTCTTATTTATATAAGGTTGTTAAAGAGAAAAAAGTGGATGTTAAAAAAAGTGAGACAGGAAGATATCAATGGAATAGTCGTGTTTTAAATGAATTGAAGTTTATATTGGATATTTCTAATAATAATAAGAAAGAAGAAGATCTTAATGCTATGCTTGAAAGTAAGAGCTTAAAAAGGTCATATATTAACAACAGAAGATATCTAGGAAATAAATATTCTCTTTCTGATTTTATAAGAAATACAGTTAATGACAACTGTAAAGATGTTAATATAGTAGCAGATGTATTTAGCGGAACTGGATCTGTAGCAAATGTATTTAAAGATAAGATGCTAATAACTAATGACTTACTATATAGCAATTACTTATCTAATTTTTGCTGGTTTTATCCTATGGATTATTCTGAAAAAAAATTAATTAGTTATATTGAATATTATAATTCTATTAAAACTAGCGAAGACAATTATATGAGAAAAAACTTTTCAGATACATTTTTTTCAGCCAATGATTGTAGCAAGATAGGATTTATAAGAGAAAATATAGAAAAAGAATATAAATCGAAAAAAATAAATCAGAAGGAGTATGCTGTACTGATTACTTCATTGCTCTATGCGATGGATAGAATAGCTAATACGGTAGGACATTATGATGCTTACAGAAAGAACGTAAGTTTTGATAAAGAGCTAGTTTTAAATGTGTTATTGCCAGACAAGGATCTTAACAATAATAACAAATGCTATAATTTAGATGCAAATGAACTTATAAAGGATATAAAGTGCGATTTATTATATTTAGATCCTCCATATAATTCAAGGCAATACTGCGATGCATATCACTTATTGGAAAATGTTGCTCGATGGGAGAAGCCTAAAGTGTATGGTGTTGCAAGAAAAATGGATAGAACTGATGTAAAAAGTGATTACTGCCTAAGCAATGCTACTGAAGCTTTTGAAGATTTAATTGATAATTCTAATTCGAGATATATATTACTATCATATAATAATATGTCCAATAAAGGTAATGATAGATCTAATGCAAAGATATTGGATGAAGACATTCTTAAGATATTAAGTAAAAAAGGGAAGGTTACTGTTTTTGAAGAGGATTATAAGAGTTTTACAACAGGAAAATCTAATATTAAAGATAATAAAGAACGTTTATTTTTATGCGAAACATATGCAGGAATTAAGAAAAAACATAATATTTCATGTCCTTTTAATTATACAGGGGGTAAATATAGATTGTTAGATCAAATGCAACAATTCTTTCCATGTTCAAATACATTTATAGATGTATTCGCTGGAGGTGGAAATGTTGGAATCAACTCAAAAGCTACAAAAGTTATTTTTAATGATAAGAATACTAAACTAATTAATCTATTACAGTTTATTAAATATAATGATACAGATTATTTATTAAACAAAATTGATAAGATAATTAATGATTATGAGCTATCTAATACAAGACTATATGGATATAAATATTATGATTGTGATAGTAGTAAGGGATTATCATCTTATAATAAAGAGAAGTTTATGAAATTAAGAATTGATTATAATAATTTGTTAGAAGAAGGAATAGATGATTATGCTATGCTATATGTATTGATAGTGTTTTCGTTTAATAATCAAATTAGGTTTAATAAAAAAGGACAATTCAATTTACCAGTAGGAAAAAGGGATTTTAATTCTAGCATGAGAAGCAAGTTATTATTGTTTTCAGAGGAATTAAAAAGGAAAGATATATCTTTCCATTCAAAAGATTTTAGGGAATTTGGGAAGTTTATTATTAATAATCTAACAAATGAAGCTTTTGTTTATTGTGATCCACCTTATTTAATTACTAAAGCTTCTTATAATGAAAATGGTGGTTGGACAGAAAATGATGAAATGGATTTGTTATTATTTTTAGATGAATTACATAATGATGGTTTTAAATTTTCGTTATCAAATGTACTTAATTCTAAAAATTCTGAAAACATAATTTTAAAGAATTGGATAAAAGAAAGAAATTATAAATGCCATTATTTAAATATGAATTATTCAAATAGTAACTATCAACGTAAGCAAAAAAATTCTAGGTCGCAGGAAGTTCTTATAACTAATTATTAGAGAGATAGGAGGGCAATATATGGGGGGTATAAATAATATAACATATCAAAGTTATTGTTGGGTGATAGGTACCACAAGTTTTCGTACAGCTAAACTTAATTTAAAAATAGAACAGCAATTATTGTTGCTGGATAGTTTTTATAATGAAACTATACAAGAATCAGAATGGGAATGGAATAAAGAGACTCAGATATTATATTATGATCATATGAAAGAAAACGGAATTTTAACTGGATCTGCTAAGCGTAAAGATAAAGATGCTAGACAAAAGACATCAGGACTTGTAGACATTGGCATAATTAATGATGATAGGAGAATAACAGAAGCTGGACGTAAATTGCTAGAAATTACAGAAAGAGGCCAATTTGAATCAAATAACCTATTTAATATTGATAATGATAGTTATATTTATTTAAAACAATTGCTGAAAACAACAATAAATGTTGGTGAAAATAAAGTAAGGCCGTATATTGTTTTAGCTAAATGCATGACTGACTTAGATTATTTAACAAATGATGAATTTAAGTATTTATTACCAATGGCAATTTCTGAAGAAAGTTATAAGAGGATCATAGATAGTATAGTATTATTAAGAAATGGAAATACAAGTATAGAAGAGCTTATATATAACAATCTAATTATTATGGATAATTATAAAAAGGCAAGACGGATATTTCTTGATAATAAAGAATCTGAAGAACTTATTTGCATTATTGGGATGAATAGAAAAAGTAGAAAATATGATAAGCCTTATTATAATCTGTATAAATCAATTAAAAACATATTTTTAAATGATACAGAAAAGAATGCTAATAAAGTTATAGATTTATTTGAAGCAACATTGAAGATTAGTAAAAACCCAGGAGTTTTATGGAAAAAACTTCTTTTTAAAACTTCTACTATTGTAAGTGTAAAAAGGAATGGCTATAAGTCGATTAACGAAGAGTGTCCCTTCAAAAGTTGCAAGAATGAAATTGAAATAAAAGAAATGTTTTTTAAATATTTGCATGTATTTAAAGCAATGGCAACTTTGTCTGATTATTTTGATTTAAATAGGAGATATTTTAATTTAACAGAAACAATAGTTTTTGAAGATAGTATGATTAAATTTGATTTGATTCCAAAATACTTTTTTCAAGAATGTATTGATGATATATTTTCTGATGCTTTTAAAGAATTTAAAAAAATAGGTGAAGATGTTTCCATGAACAATATATCACCATATCTAGAGTTTGATGGAGAAGAAATATATTACAGGCTAAGCAAAGATTTTGGGGTAGTGATTGAAAATTCAGAACAAGCTAAAACATATGTTGAAAATGAGCGCTATAGAAGGTTTAATAAATTAGTTAATAAAAAATTTAATGATAGTGTTCTCTTGGAGTTGCTAGATTGTTTTGAACAGAGGAATGATAGTAAAATAGAAGAACTTGTCACAGAAGAAGCAGACATCCCTACCATTTTTGAATATGTATTGGGTATAATCTGGTATAAGGTTAGCGAAAGACAGGGAAATATACTGGACTTTATGAAGTTATCATTGGAGGCTAATTTATTACCTAAAACCCATGCAGGAGGGGGAAGTGCAGATATTATATACGAATATATTGCTTGTGAAGAATATCCTGAACATTCTTTGTTAATTGAAGCCACTTTGTCGGATGGAACAAATCAGAGAAGAATGGAGATGGAGCCAGTATCAAGACATCTGGGTAATTATAGAATAGGGTCTAATAATCCTTATGATTATAGTTTGTTTATTAGCACCTATCTCCATAAAAATGTAGTGGTAGATTTTAGATTTAGAAAGGAGATGCCATATTATGGGGAAGGCGATAAGGTTATTAAGGGTATGAAGATAGTATCAATAGATACTAGTGCATTAAAGG
>CAYOAJ010000033.1:0-13240 GCA_964401895.1 uncultured Herbinix sp. | reverse complement strand
GTCAAGCTGAAGGTATATATATAAAATATGCTAAGGAATTAGTTGAAAAGGGTAGTGCATATTATTGTTTCTGTAGTAAGGACAGGCTAGAGACATTAAAAAGTGATCTTGGAGATAAGGAGATTATTCAATATGACAAGCACTGTCTAAAGCTTTCTAAGGAAGAGGTAGAAGAAAAGCTACAGGCAGGAACACCTTATGTAATTCGCCAGAACAACCCAACTACAGGTACAACCACATTTCATGATGTAGTATATGGAGATATTACAGTAAATAATGAAGAACTTGATGATATGGTTTTAATTAAGTCAGATGGTTATCCAACTTATAACTTTGCCAATGTAGTTGATGATCACTTAATGGAAATCACCCATGTAGTAAGAGGTAACGAATACATTTCCTCTACTCCAAAATATACAAGGCTATACCAAGATTTTGGATGGGAAGAGCCTATTTACGTTCACTGTCCATTAATAACTGATGAAAATCATAAGAAGTTAAGTAAGCGTAGTGGTCATTCATCTTTTGAAGATCTTTTAGAGCAGGGTTTTCTACCAGAAGCAATAGTTAACTTTGTAGCACTCCTTGGCTGGAGTCCATCAACTAATAATGAGATAATGTCTTTAGATGAATTAATAGAGGAGTTTGATTATAATAGGATTAATAAGGCACCAGCAGTCTTTGATATGGTTAAACTTCGCTGGATGAATGGGGAATATTTAAAGAAAATAGACGATGAGGAATTCTATGAGATGGCTCTTCCTTATATAAAGAAGGCAATCACTAAGGATTTAGACTTGAAAAAGATAGCAACCTTAGTAAAAACAAGAATTGAGACCTTCCTAGATATTGAAGAAATGGTTGATTTTTTTGAAGAACTTCCTGATTATGACATTGAAATTTATACCCATAAGAGAATGAAGACAAATCCAGAAAACTCTCTAGAGATACTTATAGACCTGCTAGCAATCCTTGAAGAAAATGATGATTATTCTGAGGCAGGACTAGAGAAAGTTATTAAAGGATATATTGCAGAAAAAGATATAAAGGGTGGACGAGTTTTTTGGCCTATACGAATTGCAGTATCAGGTAAAGAATCAACTCCTGGTGGTGCTTACGAGATTATGAGTATATTAGGAAAAGATGAAAGCTTAAGAAGAATACGTATAGCAATAGACAAGATAAGAGGTTAATATATATGAAAATGAATCAAGCACAAAAAAAGGCCCTTTCCCACAAGGAAGGGCCTATGCTTGTTTTGGCAGGTCCTGGTTCTGGCAAGACTATGGTCATAACAGAGCGTACAAGATATCTAATAGAAGAATATAAGATTCCAGAAGATAGAATCCTAGTTATAACATTTACCAGAGCAGCAGCTAAGGAGATGAAGGATAGGTTCTTAAAAACAAGAGGTAAAAGTCATACATCCGTAAGCTTTGGTACATTTCATGCAGTTTTCTTTACTATATTAAAACATGCCTATGGTCTAAACGGATCTAATATAGTAAGAGAGGCAGACAAAAGACAGTTTATGAAAGAACTAGTCCGTAAGTCAGGCATAGAGTATGATGATGAAAATGAATTTATATCCGATTTATTTGCAGAGATAAGTCTTGTTAAGGGTAATCAGATGAACCTTGATAATTACTATTCTGTAAATTGTGGTGATGAAATTTTTAGAAGTATCTATAAGGAATACAATCAAAGATTAAAAAAAGCAAGGTTAATAGATTTTGATGACATGCTAGTTCTTTGTCATCAACTTTTCATTAAGCGAGAGGACTATCTTAAGGCCTGGCAATCCAAGTTTCAATATATTTTAGTAGATGAATTTCAGGATATAAATAAAATTCAATATGAAATAATTCAAATGCTAGCAGCACCAGAAAACAATCTTTTTATTGTAGGAGATGACGATCAATCTATTTATCATTTTAGAGGAGCAAAACCAGAAATCATGTTAAACTTTTCTAAAGATTATCCAGATAGTAAGATGGTGACTTTGGATACCAATTATCGTACAACATCTAGAATTATAAAAGCCTCTAATCATTTAATTAAGAATAATACAAGTAGGTTTGCCAAAAAGATAAAATCTGCTAAAGGTGACGGGAATGATGTATTTATTGTGGAGTTTGATAGTCTTGCTAAGCAAAATCAAGGATTAGTTGATGAGATAATAAAGAAGAACAAAGAGGGTGTTTCCTTTGATAAAATGGCAATTCTAGTCCGTACCAACCAAGGGTTTGGTTCTATGTTATACAAGCTTATGGAGTATAATATTCCTTTCAGTACAAGGGATACTATACCCAATATATTTGACCATTGGATAGCAAGGGATATATTATCCTATCTAAAAATTGCTATGGGACAAACAGATCGTAGTTTGTATCTAAGAATTATAAATAGGCCAACCCGTTATATTAGTAGGGATTGTTTTGATAGCCCTCAGGTTAATTTAGAAGATGTTAAGGAATATTATCAGGATAAAGACTGGATGCTAGAAAGGATAGAGCAATTTGAGTATGATATAGGAGCTCTAGATGGAATGGCTCCTTATGCAGCTGTAAACTATATTAGAAAAGGAATAGGATATGAAGACTATCTAAAAGAATATGCTCAAACAAGGAGACTTAAGCCTGATGACCTTATAGAAATTCTAGATGAACTACAGGAGACCACTAAGAACATTAGGACTTTAGAGGAGTGGTTTGATTATATAGAAGAATATAAAGAAGAGTTAAAAGATCAGACTAAGGTACATATGGAAGATAATACCCCTAGAATAACGATATCAACAATGCATAGCTCCAAAGGATTAGAATTTGAACTTGTTTTTATAGTTGATGCTAATGAGGGAATTGTTCCCCATAAGAAGGCTGTCCTGCCTGCTGAAATAGAAGAAGAAAGAAGGCTTTTCTATGTTGCTATGACAAGGGCAAAAGAATATTTATATATTTTTAGCTCTAAGGAGAGGCACAACAAGGAAATGGAAGCCTCTAGATTCATAGATGAAATAAAAAGTTAGGGATAGGCGTAAAAAAGCCCCACCATATTCATATAGATATAGGAATATGGCGGGGCATCTTTTATTAATCCTCTAGATCATCATCAAAGTCATCAAAATCAAACAAATCTTCATAAGCTTCTATAACAGCTTCAAATTCATCTTCGTCTTCAATCTCTAGTAATTCAATCTCCTCATCATCTTCAATGTATTGGAAGAAATGAATAGATGGCTCTTCCTCATCATCCAAAGGTTGTAAGGCAATATAGATCTTATCATCAAGTGGAAATTTTTCTAACACTACACAGTCTAATTCTGTACCATCATCTAAAGACAGTGTGAGTACTTCAAATTCATGTTCATGGTCATCACCACAATTACAATCATCTGTGTGTTTATGGTCGCTCATATTAGCACCTCACTTATTATATTTTATATCTAAAAGGTATCAGAGCTGGCAGTGAAATGCAAGCAAAATTTTCATAAAATTAAAAAATTGTTTAAATAAACATATTCCTAAAAATGAAGGTTTGAATAACGATAACTATTGCCCTTAGATAAAAAGTCTCTTCCGGACCCTACTCTATATATATAATTAACAAAAAGATATATAGCGGAACCAAGAAGGCCACCAATTAACCCATAGAATATATCATCGATATCAGCCCCAGGGCTAAGAATCCAAAATTGAATCAACTCAATTGTTAAAGGGAAAATCAGTAAGACAATAAGCTTTAAGAGTCGTGATTTGTTACGTAATAGTAAACCTATATAAAAGCCATAGGGAATAAAAATTAAGATGCGACCTGCTAAATATATAAAGACATCTTTTAATGGATCTAATCCAACTATAAACCTTTCAATTAATATAGAAAGGGATAAGAAGGGAGTAAGATTTCCCTTATCAATAATTATAGGATAAGGCCAAGGATATTTACCCCCTAAAAAGGAGGCGTATATGATAATGGCAAGATAGAATATTATAAAAACAATATTATTGTTTCTATAAAAGCCATGAAAGTTTTCAGTTTTATTGCTATGTTCCAACATACTTCGAAAATAATTATGTATAGTGGGAACCAACCAATTAATAATAACTATTCCGTATAAAACAGGAGTGTAAGGTAATATAGATTGGTCTTGTCCATAATAAGTTAAAATCATAATAATAAGACTTACAAATAGAGTTAGTAATGAAAAAGAAAAACTAGAGATGTAAGTTTTGGACTTCTCTAAAATTATATGGTTGGAGATCAAACATATAAGGGTAGATACCCCTAAAATAATTATTGCTGGCTCAATAAAATAATAAGTAACAAATTGTACCACAATAGTTAAAATACTAGAGAATACCATTAGGGTAGTTATCTGGGCGCTAGTTTTTTTGAGCATGTTTGTACCAACTTTCTATATTATCATTCGTATTTGTCTAGGCAAACATTCTACACTAATATGTGAACAAATAGCTGGAGTCTCACCGTCAGTATGAACAGGAGCATCTTCTTCAAGTAGTATATCTATCTTAGAACAATCAAAGCTTTCAACTTCTTTAAACATTGTATGTTTGGCAAAAAGTATTGTAGGTAAGAGAAGGATGGTTTTAAGGCGACCAAGACCGTGGGCTAACAATATGGTGAGCTTGCCATCTCTAGGATCTGCATCTGGAGCCATTTTGATACCCCCACCTTCATATGGATGAATCATATTAGATACCAACAATATCTTTTTATAATGATTTTTCTTCACACCATCTACTATGACATAACCGTCAACTGGTTTAATAGTAAAAAGTTGTTTTATTGTAATTGCTAGATATATTAGTTTTCCAAACCTAAAGCGGTTAAATTTCTTCTTTAAAGAGGATGTTTGTACCTCGTGACAAACACTTGCATCATATCCTATTCCACTTGAGCAGATAAATTTTCTTGATGGCAGATTGGAATCAGGGAAATACATAAGACCTAAATCGAAATATTGAATTTTGTTAGGTTTTAGTATCTTTTCCAAAGCTTTTAGAGGTTTTTTGGGTATATTTAAACTTCTTGCTAGATCATTACTAGATCCTGAAGGAATATAACCTAAAATAACCTTACTAAAATCAGTAATGCCATTTATAACTTCATTTAAGGTTCCATCTCCACCTAATACAACAATATTCTTAATTTCTTCTGACTTGCTACATATTTCAGTGGCCAATTGACTAGCATGACCTTCTTCTCTTGAAAAATGTGCAGAGTAAGAGATCTCATTTTTATCTAATTCATCTTTTATAATCTCCCAAAATCTAGAACTCTTGCCATAGCTGGATTTAGGATTAATAATAAAATAATACATGTTTTTTCTCCCTCTGATTAAAGGTAAGTACTATATAAATATTAAATGATTACCATTCTATTGTCAATCATTATCATTTATAGAAAATAGTAACAAAATTATTTCTAGTTCATAAAGTATAAAGAGTAACAAAATGTTTACCGGTTGCTCGTTTATTATTTGGAAGGAGAAGTATTATATGAATAGACAAAGAAGCTGTGGTAATGTAAGAGGCGATTATAGAAATAGAAGGACTCCATATCAGCATACAGGGCCTGTTTGTAGAGATGGGCTTAATAGGATTTCACCAGGAGTTGATTATGACTCTTGTAATAAAGATAAAAGGAATAGAAGGGTAGCTGGCTTTGATGATAACCAGAGGGAATTTCCAGTTGGAATGTGCTATGTTCCATGGCAAACTTTTGATAACTTGTTTGATAATGAATTTGAGGCTCTAAAAAATGCAACCTTGTTTAAAGATTTGGACTTAGAGTGGTATGGGAGGGGTTGTTAGTATGGAGAAAAGAAGCAAAGAAAAATTATTTGCTTGCATCACTGCAACAAGTTTTGTACTAGATGACTTAAGACTCTTTTTGGATACTCACCCTAATGACCAAAAGGCTTTAGATTGTTGGGAAAAATATAATAAGATTAGAAAAGATGCAGTTGAAGAGTATACAAAATGTTATGGTCCAATTAGTGCCTATGATGTAGATGTTGATAATTATTGGACTTGGGTTGAAGAACCTTGGCCATGGGAAGTGAGGTGTTAATGTATGTGGACTTATGAAAAAAGATTACAGTATCCAGTAAATATCAAGGAGACTAACCCTAGGCTAGCAAAAGTTATAATGAGCCAATTCGGTGGTCCTGATGGAGAACTATCTGCTTCGATGAGGTATCTGTCTCAGCGTTATTCAACTAAGAATAAACAGGTAAAGGCTTTACTTACAGATATTGGTACGGAGGAACTTGCCCATATGGAGATGGTGTGTGCAATCGTTCATCAGTTAACTAAGGATTTGACTCCTGAAGAAATAGTAGCAGGTGGCTTTGAGGATTATTATGTGGATCATACCTTAGGTTTGTGGCCGCAAGCCGCAGGGGGTGTTCCATTTACTGCAACCTATTTCCAAAGCAAGGGGGACCCTATTACAGACCTTGTAGAAGATATGGCCGCAGAGCAAAAAGCAAGAACGACTTATGATAATATTCTTAGGTTGGTGCATGACCATGATGTTTGTGACCCTATTAAATTCTTAAGAAAAAGGGAGATTGTTCACTTCCAAAGATTTGGGGAAGCCCTAAGAATTGTTCAAGATGAATTAGACTCCAAAAACTTCTATGCTATTAATCCAGATTTTAAGGCAGACTATCGTAGATAATAAATAGCAAAAAAATGAGAAGGGACTGATGAGAAGACGTCAGTTCCTTTTTTATAGCTAACTTAAATTAAGCTTTGTATTAATTTTCTAATGTGTTATACTAAGTTTATCAAAAACATTAATTTAAAAAGCAGAGTAGGGTTATATGCGTTAAGTGTCGGTTGAACAGGGAGTTGACAATCGGACGAAAAGTTAAACTTGCGATATATGGCTCGCATCCCGCTGCTACAGTTAGATAATCAAATATACATATTTGATCTTATCTCTTATTGTAGTAACAGGTTTATCTGCAAAGGAGGTAATTTTTTATGAAAAACTTTAACTTGACAATCAAAGAATCAGCAAAGGAATTAAAAGGTGTAAAGTGCATAACCATATCAGCTATGTTGGGTGCTTTGGCCATAGTTTTAGGTTTTTTTTCATTCTATCCGCTACCAACTATTAGGGTGGGTCTTGACTATTTGCCTAGCCGAGTTGTTTACTATCTTTTTGGACCAGTTGTAGGGGCGGTGTATGGAGCGGCTATAGATATACTGAAATACTTCATAAAGCCAATGGGTCCATATCATCCAGGATTTACACTAAGTTCAATTTTATCAGGTATAATATTTGGTATGGTATTATATAAAAAGCCCTTAAAAATATCCCGAGTGTTTGTTGCAACAACTATTAAGATAGCAATTGTGAACATTATACTTAATACCTATTGGAACACGGCCTTTGTAGGAGAAACATTCTGGGCAATACTGCCAGCTAGAGTTGTGAAAAACCTTATTATGCTTCCTTTTGAAACCTTATTAGTATATATTTTAATAAAGGGAATAGAAGCAACAGGAGTAATAAAGTTGATTAGGCAACCAAAAGCCAGTGTTAATAAACATTAGAAAATTGATCTAACACTAACTAATATAAGAACAAAAAAATGCTATGGATGTCCCAAGAGGTATCCATAGCATTTTACTTATATTTATAATTTACCAAAATAGTTGATCTTCTATTTTTACTGAGTTCTTTTTACTAGTATGATAGCCTTTTTTTACTGCTAGTTTATATTGGTGAAAATATAGCCTATCTCCAATATTATTGGCACCATCTAGGGCGTCTTGAGCAGCTTTAATTGTTAACTTTTGTGAGTCTGTACTATAGCTGTCATACTTTTCAAGTTGTTTTGCTAATGAGCCGCTTTTTACAACTGAGAATTGTCCAGGTTGATATATAACTTCTTTCATGGTGTTAGGGTACTTACTAGACTTCATTCTATTTAAGACTACATTGGCTACTGCTAGCCGTCCCTCGTAGCTTTGGTTTCCTGCTTCCGTGTGAACTAGACAAGCTAAAAGTTTTAATTCATCGTCGGTGTGGGATGACTCATCTCTATATTTAATTTCTGTTTCTTTTTTTATTCTTTCTTCTTCTAGTAACCTTTGTCGCTCTTTTTCTTCTTCTCTTTCTTTTTTAATTCTCTGGATTTCTTGCTCTTCTTCTCTTGATATGGCTTTATCAAAATCAGCAATAATCTCTACATAATCTAGGTTAACATATCCGGCTATATTATCGTCTTCAACCTTAATCTTTAGCCAATCATCAATAACTTCTAATACAGGATATTCTTCATTAATGTAGACTACTGTTAGTTTCTTAGAATCTATATTAGCTTCTTCCCTAACATTTAACCCGTCAACATTAATAGAAGCGCTTATAGTAGAGTAGTTTTCAAGAAGCTCTTTGTATGGGATGTTAGCCTTTATATAAGAAGAATTAGCATAGCCTTTTACAGAGCCCGATTCTATTAGGTACCAGCCATCTATAATGTCAATAATCTTTCCAGCAGCCCCTCGGTGTAATTTACCAAGACTTTCACTTTCCGTATCGGGCTCTTTGCGGATATTTACATAGGATTCTGCCACAGAGATACCGATATCATCATATCTGTTCTCCATTACAATCTCTCTAATAAGGTCTTTTACGTCCATGGGTTCAAGGCCTACCCCTGAAACTGGTAATCCAACCAGTGGCTCCTCAATAGAAAAGGAAGAAAGCCAATCGGAAGACTCATCTTCAAGAGTTGCAAGAGACATAATTTCTATAGTTGGTTCTATATGTTCATTTTCCTCATCTGAAATAGAATCATTACTTGCATAATCTGAAACTGCTTCAGGTGGAGGTTCCTCAACCTTGTCTTCTATATCAGCATCAGCTACTACTTCAGCATTACTGCTAGAAGAATAATGAGGATCAAAACCAATAATAGTCGATATGAAAAACATTGCAATAAATATTATTGATGTATATATGGTTCTTTTGGTTTTCATGATTTTTACCTTTCATATATCTGGATTTTAATCATAAAAGTATTATAAACTATAGAGTGAATAAAAGCAACACCCCCTAAAATATTCCTTATCTTATACAATAAAAACGTTGAAGTATGTTTTTGTATACTCCAACGTTTATTATAAAGTCTATTACTATTAACTTATTCAACCATGTGGCATATGATACCAAGGAAATATTACATAACCTCGTATCCTTTTAACATCTTTGCCCTACTAGGATGTCTTAATTTTCTAAGTGCCTTAGCTTCTATCTGACGTATTCTTTCTCTAGTTACGTCGAATTCTTTCCCTACTTCTTCTAGGGTTCTATTTCTACCGTCTTCTAAGCCAAACCTTAAAGTTAACACTCTCGCTTCACGTTCAGTTAGGGTGTCAAGAAGTTCAGCGATTTGATCTTTTAGAAGAGAATAAGATGCTTCTTCCTCAGGGCCTACTATATTATCATCCCGAATAAAGTCCCCAAGATGACTATCGTCTTCTTCACCAATTGGTGTATCTAAAGAAATTGGATCTGCAGAAATTTTTAATACATTTCTTACTTTTTCAACAGGCATATCTAAAGCTTCAGCTAGTTCTTCGTCTGTAGGATCTCTTCCTAGTTCTTGAAGAAGTTGACGGGAGGTCCTATAGGTTTTATTTATAACTTCTGACATATGGACAGGAATACGAATTGTTCTAGATTGATCTGCTATACACCTTGTTATAGCCTGCCTAATCCACCATGTTGCGTAAGTACTAAACTTATACCCTTTGGTATGGTCAAATTTTTCAACAGCTTTAATCAAACCCATATTCCCTTCCTGGATAAGGTCAAGGAAAGACATTCCTCTTCCAACATAGCGTTTTGCGATACTAACAACAAGTCTAAGGTTAGAAACTGTAAGTTTCTTTCGGGCTTCTTCATCACCTTCTAAGATTCCTTTGGCCAGTACTACTTCTTCTTCCTTGGTTAGTAGGGGATGCTTACCGATTTCTTTAAGATACATATGAACAGGATCGTCGGTTTTTATTACGTCGGACTGGATTACAGTCGTTTTATCTTCTTTATCTTCTTTGTCATCAGCAGCTTGGTCGAAATCATCATCCTGCTCTTCTTCCCCTTCTTCCTTTTCAATATCGCTTAGAAGTTCATCAGTAGGTTCGTCGTCGTCCTTAAGATTGAGGATGGTAATACTTTTAGAGTCGAATTGCTGAATCATTTTATCGATTTCGTCCTCACCCAATTCAAACTCTTCAATTAAGTCATTTACTTTATTTGCATCTATAATCTTCTGATTGTCTAATGCATGGGAAAGTAAATCGTCAAATCGGCTTTGTGCATTGTTGCCTTTTGGTTTTTTGGTCATTTAATCCCCTCCATCTATTGGGTTGAAAATCACACTATTAATTATTATAACACATTTAGGACAAGAAATAAATGCTTTTATGTAAAATGGTGAGAAGTAGACGACTAAAGTCTCATTTTTCTGCCGATTTTGAAAGCTTTTGACAAGGGTTTTATATAAAAACTATCCTATATATAATGAAGTAACACATTTTATAGTTAATAGTTTGGCATAAAGTCGTAAATTATATACTGTGACTTTAACATTAATAATACATTTAAATAAATAGACCTTGACAATCTTGCCAAGAGAAAGTATAATCATAAGGCATGTAAATTTGTGCATGCGATTTGTTTATTATGCATTTTTTGCATACCACAGAAACTTTAAGAATGAAAAAAAAGGAAAAAACAGGAGGTGAAAAATTAATGCCAACATTTAATCAGTTAGTAAGAAAAGGTAGACGTTCTGTAAAGGGTAAATCACAATCCCCAGCATTGCATAAGGGATATAATTCATTGACTAAAAGAATGACAGATGTGAATTCTCCACAAAAACGTGGTGTATGTACAGCTGTTAGAACAGCAACCCCTAAGAAACCTAATTCTGCCCTACGTAAGATTGCAAGAGTACGTTTATCTAATGGTATCGAAGTTACTTGCTATATTCCTGGGGAAGGACATAATCTACAGGAGCATAGTGTAGTACTAATAAGAGGTGGTAGGATTAAAGACTTACCTGGTACTAGATATCATGTTGTTAGGGGAACCCTTGATACTGCAGGAGTTGCAGACAGAAGACAAGGACGTTCTAAGTATGGTACCAAGAGACCAAAAGATGCCAAATAAGCATTGAGCAAAAATATTACTAATATTTAAGTGCCGGATTAATTTTTTATTTCTATTAATTTAATTTGTAGTTTTTGTGGGTACAGATTGATATATATAGGAAAGCGAAGTTAAACTGTGCACGAACACAAGCAAGGGAAAGCAGTGTTTTTCCACAATGGGAAAAAGCTGTGATTACAGTTGTGAGTACCGAAGATCTAATTAATTGACGTCTCATGTGATGCGTCAAGCATTGTTAAGGAGGGAAGAAACGTGCCAAGAAAAGGACATGTACCAAAAAGAGATGTATTAGCAGATCCAATTTACAAAAGTAAAGTTGTAACAAAGCTTATCAATAATATTATGATAGATGGTAAGAAGGGAACTGCTCAAAAGATTGTATACGGAGCATTTGATAGGGTTGCAGAAGCGTCTGGTAAAGAAGCGTTAGACGTATTTGAAGAAGCGCTTAATAACATTACACCTGCTTTAGAAGTTAAGGCGAGACGTGTTGGTGGAGCGACTTATCAGGTTCCAGTAGAAGTTAGACCAGAAAGAAGACAGACCCTAGCACTTCGTTGGTTGACAACGTTTTCTCGTAGAAGAGGAGAAAAAACCATGCAAGAGAGGCTGGCAAATGAGATTTTAGATGCTTCTAATAACACTGGTGGATCTGTTAAGAGAAAAGAAGAAATGCATAAGATGGCAGAGTCGAATAAGGCGTTTGCTCATTATAGATGGTAATTACTATAGCATTCTTCTTTAATTCTTGAAATTGTTTATATGAATAGATTTTATAGAATGAATTTTATCATTCTTTTCGATTATTAAGGAGGAAATATCCTTGGCTGGAAGAAAATATCCGTTAGAGAGGACTAGAAATATCGGTATTATGGCACATATAGATGCAGGTAAGACAACTCTTACAGAACGTATCTTATATTATACTGGTATAAATTATAAGCTTGGTAATACTCATGAAGGAACTGCTACCATGGACTGGATGGAGCAGGAGCAAGAAAGAGGTATTACAATAACATCAGCTGCTACTACCTGTCATTGGACTCAAGAGTATCAACATGAGAAGATAGCAGGTGCACCAGAGCATAGAATAAATATTATTGACACTCCAGGACACGTGGACTTTACGGTAGAAGTAGAGCGTTCTTTACGTGTATTAGATAGTGCAGTAGGAGTATTTTGTGCAAAAGGTGGGGTTGAACCACAGTCTGAGACAGTTTGGCGCCAAGCTGATAAATACAATGTGCCAAGAATTGCATTCATTAATAAGATGGACATTGCAGGGGCAGATTTTTTCAATGTTATTAAAATGATTCGCGAGAGGTTGGGTAAAAACCCTGTTGCGATTCAGTTACCAATTGGAAAAGAAGATGACTTTGTAGGTGTTGTTGACTTATTTGAAATGAAGGCATACTATTATAATGATGATTTTGGTAATGATATAAGTATTGAAGATGTTCCTGAAGATATGAAAGAACAAGCCGAAGAATACAGAAATATGATGATAGAGGCTATCTGTGAGACAGATGATGATTTAATATTAAAATATCTTGAGGGCGAAGAAATTTCAACAGAAGAACTGAAAGCTGCATTAAGAAGAGCAACTATTAGTGTAGAGATTATTCCAGTTCTTTGTGGTACAGCATATAAGAATAAGGGTGTTCAAAAGTTATTGGATGCAGTTATTGAATATATGCCTGCACCTACAGATGTTCCAGATATCAAAGGATTTGATATGGAAGGCAATGAAGTATATAGAAAATCCTCTGATGATGAACCATTTTCTGCATTAGCATTTAAGATAATGACAGATCCTTTTGTTGGTAAGCTTGGTTTCTTCAGAGTATATTCTGGAACCCTTAACACAGGGTCTTATGTTTATAATTCAACTAAGCAGAAGAAAGAGCGTGTTGGAAGAATACTTCAAATGCATGCTAATAAGAGGGAAGATTTAGACAAGGTTTATGCTGGAGATATAGCGGCGGCAGTAGGTTTTAGATTGACTTCTACTGGTGATACTATATGT
>CAYOAJ010000032.1:0-13339 GCA_964401895.1 uncultured Herbinix sp. | reverse complement strand
TAAACCTAATATTGGAGTGTGAGAAAGTGATAATTAAAAGAGGAGATATCTTTTACGCAGATTTAAGACCTGTAGTTGGATCAGAGCAGGGTGGAGTTCGTCCTGTCATGATTATTCAAAATGATACAGGCAATAAACATAGTCCTACAGTTATATGTGCGGCAATTACTTCTAAGATGAACAAAGCTAAATTGCCAACTCATGTAGAACTTCAAGCAAGTAAATATGGATTGGTTAAGGATTCTGTTATATTATTAGAACAGGTGAGAACCATTGACAAATCAAGATTAAGAGAAAAGGTGTGCCGTTTGGATAAAAATCTATTAAAGAAAATTGACAAAGCCTTAATTATTAGTTTATCTTTAGATACATATTTTAGATAGAAATATAATAAAGAAAAGGAGCTAAATTTACGATGGATGAAGGTAACCCCTTAACGGGTCTGATGGTAGTTTTTCTTATATTACTGTTAAAAGCAATAGTAACTTGTATTAACGTAGCATTGTATAGTGTTAATGATGGCAGTCTGAAAAAGGAATCAGAAGAAGGGAACGAAAAAGCAGATAAATTACTTCAAATACTTGAGTTTCCAGAAGGCTACTATAATGGAATGGAGCTGATTATTGACTTTTCCAATATATTTATTGGTGTGTTTTGGGTCATGAAAATGGTTAGCTTGGTTAATATAAGACCTTTATTGTATGTACCTTTAACTATTTTATTTATTTTTGCAAGTACACTTTTTACAACAACAATTCCAAAAAAGTTTGGACAAAAATATGCAAATATTATTTGTCTAAAAACCATACCTATCTTAAATGCAATAAATTTTATCTTAAAACCATTCACTTGGCTTTTAGAAAAAATTATGAATTTAGTATTTTTAATCTTTAGAATTAACCCTAAAGATATGGAGGATAATGTTACAGGGGAAGAGATAATTTCTATAGTAAATGAAGGACATGAGCAGGGTTTACTTAATTATGGCGAGGCTGAGATGATTTCTAATATTATAGAATTAGATGAAAAAGAAGCCGGGGATATAATGACTAACAAGAAGAATATAGTGGCTGTTAGTTCAGATATGAATATTGAAGAAGCTATGTATCTTATGTTAGCAGGTGGTTTTTCAAGATACCCATTATATGAAGAAAACATAGATAATGTTATAGGAATCTTACATCTTAAAGATATAATAAGTGCTTACATATCTGATGATTTAAAGGATGCTTCTTTAAAGAAGGTAGCAAGAGAGGCTTATTTTGTACCTGACACCCAGAGCATAAATATTTTATTCCATGAGATGCAAAGCAATAATATTCACATGGCAGTGGTTATTGATGAGTATGGACAAACAGCAGGTCTTGTTGCCATGGAGGACTTTATAGAAGAAATTGTGGGCAATATACAAGATGAATATGACAAGGAAGAAGAACTGGTGATTTCTGTTGATGAGAACGGATGTCTTGTAAGAGGTTCTATTGACTTAGAAGAACTAGAAGACCAATTACATATAGATTTAGAGCATGATGATTTTGACACCTTGAATGGGCTCTTGATATCCTTATTAGATAGAATACCTGATGATGGAGAACAAGCAGTACTAGAATATCAAGGCTATCGTTTTGAAATTATAGAAACTTTAAATAGAATGATACAAAAGGTTAGAATATCTAAATTAGATGACTAGGTTAGAAAATATAAAAAGGGACTATTGCCTGATGCAATAGTCCCTTTTTTGGTAAACAACAGGGGAGTTATTTACCTATAGCGTATAATAGGGTGGGAGTAGAAAGTGTTTTAACACTATCTATATATGTATTATAAGGTGAAAATGTGTATACAATGTGAATACATAATTAAAAAAATATTAAATTAATGAAATTTTACTATATTAAAATATAATAATATCTTGAAGTAATAGACATAATAAGCACAATAAAAAGGATGCTGGCTATCTCAATGCTAAGCATCCTCTTTAATAAATTTATTTATAGGGAGGAGGAGAGTGAAAAGTTTATTCTCACTATCTATATCTAGTATATACAAATAATGTGATTAAAATATGGATAGAATAAAGATAAACTGTTAACAAATAAGCACAATCATATGTCATAAAGTAAATGCCTATTTTGCCTACTGTAATTTGTTTTTTAGTGTATATTTAAAAAACATAATGGTAAGAATATCTTTATATTATAATTTTAATCTCGCAGGGAGGGATTATATGAAAAATTTATTTAAGAAATATAGTTTTCTTGTATATATGTTTTTAATTTTATTAATTATGATGACACTTACTGGATGTAACAGGGAAGAGGAAGGTCAGACCCCAGGCGGAGATACTGGAAATGATGATGTTCCTGGACAAGCTAAGATGTTCACTGCGTTTCATGCTGTCCCAGGTACAGAAGTACCAGATAACAACCGTATGTTAAATAAAATTGCAGATGAGATTGGTGCGTGGTCTAGGGTTACTTGGCTAACAGGTCAAACTGCAGATGAGAGAATTGGTATTATGGTTGCCGGAGGAGAATATCCTGATATGATTACAGGCTCTACGGGAACTCCGTCACTAATTGAAGCAGGTGCCTTAGTTGCAGTGGATGAGTATTGGGACGATTATCCTAATATAAAAAATTATTTAACTGAATCTGAATGGAACAGGGTAAGATCAGAGGATGGCCATATTTATCTTATACCTCAGTTTGGAATAATTAAAGGTAAAGAGACTGCAACAGAACATGGTGATATGGCTTTCTGGATTCAGAAGAAGGTTTTAATCTGGGCAGACTTCCCAGAGATAAAAACTATGGATGCATACTTTGATTTGATTAGAGATTATATGGAAGCTAATCCTACAACAGATGATGGACAAGAAACTATTGGATTTACCATGAGTACTGAAGATTGGAGATATTTTGGAATTGAGAACCCTCCACTATTTTTAATGGGGTATCCTAACGATGGTGTTTGTATTATTGAGCCAGATACTGTAACAGCAATTGATTATAATACTTTGCCGGAAGCTAAACAGTATTATCAAAAGATGAATGAAGAATGGAATGAAGGGTTAATGCATCCTGAGACTTATACAATGTCTTATGATCAATATATATCCTTACTTTCCACAGGTAGGGTACTGGGTACACTAGATCAGATGTGGAACTTCAACACAGCAGTTTCTGCATTGGAGGCACAAGAAAAGTTTGAGGACACTTATGTTCCATTACCCATAACAATTGACGGTGAAAGGTTAGACAGATGGCATAGTCCTTCAGCTCTTGACGTGTCTAATGGCTTAGCTGTAACTACATCTTGTGATGATATTGAAGGTGCCTTCCAGTTTATAAATGATATTATAGATGACAAAATTACTAGGATGATTTTATGGGGTGAAGAAGGAGTAGATTATTTAGTTAATGAAGAAGGAGTCTTTTATAGAACAGAAGAACAAAGGGCTAATGCAAGAAATACTGACTGGGTTACACAGAACTTGGTAAATGGAGCTTATGGATATTTCCCACACTATGTAGGATACTTTGATGATGGAATAAATGTTATTGAACCTAATGAACAACCTGGAGAGTATTATGATAGTTTAGAACCGGTAGAAAGAGAGCTTCTAGATGGCTATGGTTATGAAAACTTCCTTGATTTCTTAAGTCCAAGTGTTCCTAACGAACCATGGTATCCAATGTGGTCTTACACCAATCAATGGACACAGGAGACTGATTATGGACAAGCATTTGCTAGGATTACTGAACTAAAGCATGAGTATTTACCTCGAGTTATGATGGCTCCAGAAGGTGAGTTTGATAACTATTGGAATGATTACATGGAAACCTATAGAAGTGAAGTTGATGTTGAGGCTTATCTTGAGGAGTTAACTGCAGAAGCTAGAAGAAGGGTTGCAATTTCTGAAGGAGATGCAATAAATGATACTGATAATGTTGCAGATGATATAGAGGAAGATGTTGATAATGTTGCAGATGATATAGAAGACGGTGTTGATAATCTTGCAGATGAGGTAGAAGATGTTATTGATGATCTTGAAGATGATGTAACAATGGATTAATAGGAGTGGGGGCACTTGAATGACTAGGCGAAATCTCTATCATTTTATAATAGCTATTTTGTGTTTTGCATCTATAATAAGTTTATTTCTCCCCTTTTTGTATCTTCCAGAACAAGAAGGACTTGGGGAAAGATACAGGGTAGATCCTAAGCTTGTAGCTTTAGAAAGCAATATTATAAAAGATCTGTCTCGTAGTGAAGGTGTTCCGAGTAATATTGTTTACACAACTGCTAGAAATATTATTAATGGCAGAGACAGAGAAAGTATTCAAAATAGGCTAAGAGAAAATGAATACTATATAATTGATATCTTATCAGAAAGAATAAATAATAAGATTACTGAAATAGAAGACTTAGGTGATCTAGAAAGAAGAGACTACTCTTATTTTCCTTTGATTGGCCTATCAGTCACTATTATAAAACATTTTGATCAAGACCTTATTAGTGCTTATCTGGTTATTTTCACCTTGCTGGTAACAGTAGTCTTATCTATAATAATTGGATTTTATAAGCTCCTTCGTAGAGATGCTCAGTCCTATCGTTTGGTAAAGATATTATCAATTGTAAATATATTATTATCATTATTTGGGCTTATAGCTATTAACGCAATTGCAATTGGACCATTACAGGTTAAGACATTTACCTTAGACAATTGGGGTATTGGTTACTTTTATCTACTAGCTTTAAATTCACTAGTTTTAATTATAGCAATTATAGGAAACATGTATGAAAGATGGACTGGAATTGTAACATTTAAGATGATTTTAAGACAAAAGGATCTTATTATTATGGCTATCCCTTTTCTTGCCTATGCAATTGTTTTCTACTATGGACCACTTACTGGCTGGCTTATGGCCTTTCAGAATTACAAGCCAGCCCTTGATCAGCAAGCCTGGGTAGGATGGGATAAATTTACTCAATTACTTTCAGATGGAGACTTTCTACTAGCATTTAGAAATACAGTAGCTATGAGTTTAATTAATTTAGTTTTTAACTTTGTATTTGCTATAACTTTTGCCCTACTCTTAAATGAAGTTGTAAGCGTAAGAGGAAAGAAGTTTGTTCAAACAGTTTCCTACCTGCCACATTTTCTTTCCTGGATTATAGTTGCTTCTATTGTAAGAGGTGTTTTGTCTATAGATGGTGGTATTATTAACCAAATGTTGGTTTCCTTTAATTTTATAGAAAACCCAATTAACTTCTTTGCAGACCCTAAGTATTTCTGGTGGATTATAGGACTTGCATTTGTATGGAAAGAGACAGGCTGGAATAGTATTATCTATCTAGCAGCCATTACATCTATAAGTCCTGACTTATATGAGGCGGCATCTATTGATGGAGCAGGTAGGTTTAGGAAAATGCTTAATATAACCCTGCCAGGAATAAGGTCTACGGTAATAGTTTTATTAATTATAAACCTTGGTATGATTATGAATTCTGGCTTTGAAGCACAATATCAGTTGAGAACGGATCTGGTTAAGGATACGGCAGAGGTAATAGATACCTATATCTTGAATAAATCCTTCTTTGCAGGTGCGGACTTCTCTATAGGTACTGCGGCGGGAATATTTAAAAGTGTTATTAGTATATTTCTAGTATCTGTTGCAAATAAAACTGCAACAGTATTTGAGCAAGAAAGCCTATATTAAGGAGGGATTTCAATGAATAATAAAACTTTTTATAAGAAATCATCAGCTGATATAGCATTTGTTATTGTAAATACTTTAGTACTGGCCCTTATATGTGTTATTACTTTGTATCCTATTATTAATACAACTGCAGTCTCTTTTAATGAAGCAGTGGATACATTAACAGGGGGGATATATTTATGGCCTAGAAGATGGACTTTAGAGAATTATAAGACTGTTTTGAGAAATGATGGCCTGATGACTGGACTTAGAAATTCTGTTCTAAGAACGGTAATTGCAACCGTATCCCACACATTTGTTACCGCTTTACTTGCTTATGTTCTTTCTAGAAAGGAATTCTATTTTAGCAGGCAGCTATCCTTGGTATATGTTGTTACAATGTATGTAAGTGCGGGAACAATTCCAACCCTTTTGCTATATAAAGACTTAGGTTTGACTAATTCTTTCTGGGTATATATAGTTCCAGGAGCTGTGTCTGCATTCAATATGATAGTTATTAGGACATTTATGAATGGGTTACCAGATGGCTTTGTTGAGTCAGCGCAAGTGGACGGGGCAGGGCATTTCAGAATATTTATTCAGATTATACTTCCCCTTTGTAAACCAGTGCTTGCAACCATAGCCTTATTCATTGCTGTAGGTCACTGGAATGCTTGGTTTGACACTATGATTTATAATGCTCAAAGTCCTA
The DNA here is from genome assembly GCA_964401895.1 of uncultured Herbinix sp. Classification (GTDB taxonomy): domain Bacteria; phylum Bacillota; class Clostridia; order Lachnospirales; family Lachnospiraceae; genus Mobilitalea. The sequence continues at coordinate 6,922 of CAYOAJ010000032.1, read as the reverse complement.
ACTTAACCACCTTGCAATTTGAGTTAATGAAATTACTTTCTTCTGTGTCCCAACAATCAGGTGATCCAGGGGCTATGAAACATGCCACCAGTATGGTTACGCCAGCCTCTGTTAGAGCTGCGGCAACGGTTCTTACAGCACTTCCAATAGTAGCCCTTTATCCTTTCTTGCAAAGGTATTTTATAAGTGGACTAACAGTAGGCGGTGTTAAGGAATAGACTTATATAAAAATTCTTCACTTTACTTGTAGTATATAACTTAGAACTATGATAGACTGTAAGATATATTACAAGTAAAGGAGAGGAGTAAGATAAGTTTGAGATAAGGCTTATCTAATTATGTTTATGAAAAAAGATTTAAGGAATAATAGCAACTTTATGATTATATTAAAGGGTTTTATAATTGGCTCTTCTATGAGCGTACCAGGTGTAAGTGGGGGAACAATGGCTATACTCCTTGGAATATATGATAAGTTAATAGCTGCTATTAGTAATTTTACAAAGGATTTAAAGAAAAACATTTTATTTTTATTTAAATTTTGCATAGGTGCAGGTCTAGGAATATTTACCTTGGCCTTTGTTATCAAATGGCTATTGGACACCTTTCCCTTTTATGTTTCCTTTTTCTTTCTGGGGGCTGTTGTAGGAGGGATACCTGCCTTATATCAGAAGACTAAAGAAAAACCACTTAAGATAAGCTCAGCTATATCTTTTTTATTGGGATTAGTAATTGTAATAGCTATTAGCTTTATTCCTGCTGGTAATATAGATTTAAGTCTAGGATCAGGATTGTCCCATTATTTTATGATTTTCCTGGTAGGGATTGTAATAGCTATCGCACTAGTATTGCCAGGAATCAGTACTTCTCATATGCTTTTAGTACTTGGAATGTACGACAGTATGCTTCTTGCAATTACAGAGTTTGATATAGGATACATAGCTATATTGGGGATATCCACCATTATTGGAATCTTCCTTATAACAAAGCCCATTGAGTGGACACTTAACATCTATCCCCATCATACATATTGGATGATTATTGGTTTTGTAATTGGATCAACCCAGGAGATTTTTACAGACAAAGTAGTACCAGGAATTCCTGATACTGCAGGCCTATCATGGTGGATTCCATCAGTTATAGTTGCAATTGCAATTTTTGTTTTGGGATTTCAAGCTATAAAGGCTTTATCCAAATTTTCAGATGACTAAATTAAATTTAAAGATAATATAACCAAAGGAAAACAAAAAATGAAAATATCTATAATTAGTGTAGGAAAACTTAAAGAAAAATATTTGACGGCAGCAGTGAAAGAGTACAGCAAGCGTTTGAGCAGATATTGCAAGCTTGAGATAATAGAACTTGTAGATGAACAAACCCCTAATAATGCTGGTGAATCTATAGAGTTATTAATTAAGAATAAAGAGGGTGAAAGGATCTTAAAGGCTTTGAAGGATTCTTCTTACTGTGTGGCTCTGGATATGAGAGGCAAAAGCTTTACATCAGAGGGCTTTGCTAAGAAGATTAATGGTCTTGGGATATCTGGGAAGAGTCATATATCCTTTATAATTGGTGGTTCTCTAGGTTTATCAGAGGAAGTGCTAAAAAGGGCTAATTTGTTAGTGAGTTTCTCCCAGATGACATTTCCCCATCAACTAATGAGAGTTATACTGCTGGAACAGGTTTATAGGTCTTATAGAATTATACATAATGAACCTTATCATAAATAGAATACTAAACAAAAAACAGCCTCCAGCTTTAGGGGGCTGTTTTAAAGTAAAGGAGAATTTTAAGCAAATCCAAAGTATCTCATAACTCCTAAATATATACCATATGCAAAACCATACTGGTTATCTCTAAGTTTTTGTGAATCCGTAGGATTTGACAGATAAGCCATTTCCACTAGTAGGGATGGCATGTTTGTATTTCGCAAGATATAGAAGGATTGATTTTCTCTGATTCCATTATTATTGGTTCCAACAGTTCCTGTGATACCGTTCATAACATGTTGTGCCAACCAATTAGCCTGGGTTCCATATTGGTATATATAAATCTCAGTACCATTTATGGCAGGGTTTACATTAGCATTGGCGTGAATGCTTATAAAGTAATCTGCTGGCCAAGAATTTGCTCCCCATACTCTTGCAGCTAGACTAGAGGTGTTATCAGTTCCTAAGACAGTGGTAGGGGTTGGTCTGGATAATCTTGTTTCAAACCTAGAGTCATTATTAAGTAAGTTCGATAGGTAGACTCCAACCTGGTAAGTAATATCCTGCTCAAGAAGGCCAAAGCCTGTGGCCCCAGTGTTGTGGAAACCAGTTGGATTATGTCCTTGATCAATATAGATTTTTATAGCCAAATAAGCACTTCCTTTCATAGTACTGTTAGTATATTATTCAATAGAGACTAGGTTGTTACTGCAAATTAGACCAATATTTCTTTTTTTGAATTGACAAAGCGTAGATATATATGTAAAATGCAATTATGTGTTTTTAAAGAATGGAGGCAACAAATGAGATTATTAATTCCGGAGGGATATAAACCAGCAATAGATGTTAAGGAAACTAATATCGCAATAAAGAAGGTCAAGGATTATTTTGAAAGGGAGCTAGCTAATCAACTTAATCTAACAAGAGTGTCTGCACCCTTATTTGTAAAACCTGAGTCAGGTTTAAATGACGATCTAACAGGAGTAGAAAGACCGGTTTCTTTTGGAATTAGGGAGCAAAATGATGACAGGGCTGAAATTGTGCATTCTTTAGCTAAGTGGAAGAGAGAGGCTCTAGGAAGGTATGACTTTCAATTAGGTGAAGGCCTATACACTGATATGTATGCTATCCGTAGGGATGAAGATACGGGCAATATTCACTCCCTTCTAGTAGATCAATGGGACTGGGAGAAAATAATTGATAAAGACCAGAGGAATATGGATACATTAAAATCTATTGTCAGTAAGGTATATATAGCACTAAAAAATACTGAACAATATATTTCTAATGAATATGAATATATAGATGAGATTTTACCAGATGAGATAACATTTATTACTTCTCAAGAATTGGAGAATCGCTATCCTGATTTAACATCTAAAGAAAGAGAATATGAAATTGCTAAAGATAAAGGTGCTGTATTCATTTCCCAGATAGGTGGGGTATTAGAGTCAGGTCAACCCCATGATGGAAGGGCGCCAGATTATGATGATTGGTCATTGAATGGTGATATTATAGTATATTACCCAGTATTAGATATAGCAATGGAATTGTCATCAATGGGTATTAGGGTAGATGAGGAATCTTTATTAAAGCAGTTAGAGATAAGAGGTTGTATGGAAAAGGCTGAGATGCCATTTCAAAAGGCGGTATTAAATAAAGAATTGCCATATACTATAGGGGGAGGAATAGGGCAGTCCCGAATATGTATGTTTTATCTTCGTAAAGTACATATAGGGGAGGTCCAAGCTTCTATATGGCCTAAAGATGTGATGGAGGAAGCGGAAAGAAAAGGACTTCCTTTGCTATAAACTTAAGAAAAAGGATTTGCATTCTAGTGCAAATCCTTTTTTATATTACATATCTTTATTCTTGCCAAATTTTCTAATTAGATAAATAATTAGTATTATATAAACTATTATCTGTACAATATTAATTAAAAGGTTCTTATAGTTAGCTAGTATGAAATTTTGAATAAAAAAAAGTATAGTTATTATAATAAAGAAGAAAACGATGTAAAGAGGGGGTATTATAAGTTTAGTCACCTTATGGTTAGAGATTATCTGGTAAAATTCGTAAGCGGAATATATAATTACCAGTAGTAGCACAACTAAATTAATAGATGTTTCATTTATTAAATAAAAGAAAAAATTGATTGAAGCAAAGAAGGCAATAAGTAGCCATTTACCTATTTGTAATAAAAGTGATTTGTTCATAATTTGTCTCCATATCTATAGGTTTTATCATAAGTTTCTATATAGAATCAAAAAAAGTTTTAAAGGCGATTAAGATTAAAATAATACCTCCAATAAACTTTGCTCTTTCCCCTAATATTCGGCTAAATCTATTTCCAAGAAAAACTCCAGCATAGCAGACTATAAATGTTATACTTGCAATTAATATAGAGGTTGGAATAAGAGGCAAATTCATAGCGATTAGGCCTATTCCTGCAGCCATGGCATCTATACTTGTTGCAATTCCTTGAATAAACAGGTTCTTCAAAGTGAAAACATTGTCTGTATCACAAGGGTGTTCCGTGCTTTTTAGCTCCCTTAGGGCGTCAAAAATCATGTTTAGTCCAAGGGCGCTTAGAAGTAATAATGTAACCCAATGTTGGTAACGTGAGATAACATCATTAAAGATGCTTCCTAGATAATAGCCAATTATAGGCATTACCCCTTGAAATGTAGCAAATGTTAAACTACTTATAAAGGCCTTTCTTTTAGTAACTTCTTTGCAGCATATACCATCTGTAACAGATACTGCAAATGCATCTGCGGATAGGCCAAGGGCAAGAAAAAAAGGTGTAATTAAATCCATTGTTTTGTCCTTCCTAATCTATATAAACATTGAGCAATATTAAAAAATGATACCATGAATAATGTACTTTATCAAGAAATATACTGCTCATTTATATCTTTTTCTTGATTTTTATAACAGGTGGTATAAAATAACACTATACAAACAATTAGTTTAACTTACTATTTAAGAAAGGGCTTGTATGCTGAAGAATATAATTATTTTTCTTGTTATACTTATTATAATATACTTAATACTTATTATGCCTAAACTAAAAGTAAATCCTAAAATATTAAAGCTTAAAGGATGGCATTATGCCCATAGGGGTTTACATGATATTAATTTGGGTATTCCTGAAAATTCTCTAAAGGCCTTTCAGAAGGCGGTAGACAAGGGTTGTGGTATTGAGCTTGATGTCCAGATTACTAAGGATAAGATACCGATTATTATGCATGATTACAGTCTTAAGAGGACTTGTGGGGTGGATCTAAAGGTTTATGATTTGAATTATGAAGAACTAGCTGACTATAGATTGTTTAATACAGAAGAAAAGATTCCAAGCTTAAGAGAGGCTTTAACCTGTATTGATGGTAAGGTACCTGTTTTTGTTGAACTTAAGATTCCCAGGCACCCTAAGGACACATGTGAGCTTGTATCTAAAGAGTTAGACAATTATAAAGGGTTTTATGTTATGGAGTCTTTTAATCCTTTCGCCTTGATATGGTATAAGAAGAATAAACCAGAGGTTTTAAGGGGACAATTATCATCAGATTTCAATAAACATGGAGTTGAAGGAAGTAAGATACAATACTTTATATTAAAAAATTTACTTATGAATGTATTCACAAAGCCAGATTTTATTGCTTATCATCATCTTTATAAAAAAGGTTTATCATTTAATTTATCTAGGAAGTTATACAAAACAGTAACAGTTGCCTGGACAATTCGTTCAAAAGAGGAGATGGAAGACAATAAAAAATACTTTGATCTTTTCATATTTGAAGGGTTTTTACCAGGTGACAAATATAATTAAATTATTAGATTGGGTGTGAATATGAAAAAAATATTTCATGGATTTCTTTTATTTGGAGCATATTTATGGAAGATGTCTGAGCTAATTATAAAACCAAAGAAACTTAGTTCAGAAGCTGTACTTAAGCTGGAAGAAAGGCGTGGTAGGTTTAATAAGGAGTTTTATAAGAATATTAAAAGGACTGAATTTCAGATTGTTTCTTACTTTTCTTATGATATTTCTTGCGAACTATTTGAACCAAAAGAAATCAAAGAAGGTAAGATTGCTATATTAAGTCATGGTTTTAGTCGGTCAAAGTATGGATGTTTAATCTATGGTGAAATATATCTTAAGATGGGGTACAGGGTTATTATGTATGACCATAGGAATCATGGTTTAAGTGGTGAAGCTTATACTTCTATGGGTCATTATGAGAAATACGACCTAAAAAGAGTTGTTGATTGGTGTTGTAGCAGATACGGAAAAGATTGTGATATTGTAACTCATGGTGAATCTATGGGGGCAGCAACAGTTCTACTTCATTTGGATATTGATGACAGGGTTAAGTGTGTAGTGGCTGATTGTGGTTATTCAGATTTAAAGAAACTTGTTAGGCACCAGATAAAGGTATATTATAAATTACCCCAGTTCTTAGTTAAAATCGAAAGTATGATAACCTATATTAGGGCGGGCTTTAGATATAGTGATGTCTCTCCAATTAAAGCAGTTGAAAAGACTGACACCCCAATTTTATTTATACATGGGAAAAAAGACAGATATGTACCAACCTATATGTCAAAAGATATGTACAAGGTGAAGAAGGATAATAAGGCGCTTTACCTAGTAGCTGATGCAAAACATGCCCAGAGTTATATAAAGAATAAAGGAGGATACGAGGAAAAGGTTAGAAATTTTGTTAACAGGTATATATAATAAAAAGGCTATGAACCATATTAGTTCATAGCCTTTTATGTATCTTTAAAAATTTATCTTCTTTTAGTAATTAGTCTTCTTTTTTCTTAAGAACTACTGCACCAGAACCTAATGCAATTGCGCTTAATCCAAAAATTAATGCGGAAGAAGCAACGCCTGTCTTTGGAGAATCATCAGCAGGAGCGTCTGCAGCAGGAGCATCATCAGCAGGAGCGTCAGCAGCAGGAGCACTAGCATCACCAAGTGAAGCAACTACATTACCAGAACCATCTTTAAAATCAATTCTTGTTACTTCAAGAGGTCCTTCAGATTTGTTACGAAGGTTAACAATAAATTCTGCCCAATCTTGATCTGTACCATCATATTCTGTACTAAGTACCAATTCGCCATCTACAGTTTGTTGACCTAAATCTACTGGTGTCCAACCTGGTGTTTGATAGTTTAGAACAAATTCAGCGTCAAATGTAGCATT
>CAYOAJ010000031.1:3037-13456 GCA_964401895.1 uncultured Herbinix sp. | reverse complement strand
TATATTGGCAAATGCCTTGTGTATGGAATCTCCGTATTCTGAAATGGGAACTGTCATAAGCTGTTCATAAGCTTGTCCTGCCCTGTTCATTTCTCTATGAAGTAAGGCTCCCTCATTAGATAGACTTGTTATGGTCTGCATATGGCGACTAACTAAGGTTTTTCCAAGGAGAAAGCTTGGGGCCTGCCTTAAGTTATCAACCCTATCTGTAGTTTCTCTTAAGATTTCCACATTGTCTACATTTGTATCGACTTCTGCCTCTTCTAGGATTCCCTTATAATAACTTTCTTCTAAGTCTCTAAGCTCTTCAACAAGCCTTTCTAAAGGCTCATAGTCAATATGTATTCCCTTTTTCTCTAGGCTTAGGGCTGCATCTGCTGTCATCTTTAATCTTATTTCCTCCATATGCCTAAGGGCCCTAAGGCTTTCGGGATCAAATTCCCTTCCTTCAATACTTGCTTGTGATTCTGGTCTTATAGAATTCTGAAGGACTTTTAGATTATTAATATTTAAAGATTCTTTTTCTCTTACAGCTACTATAATCGTATTATCTTCTATAGAATTAATATCCTTGATTAGATTGTCATAGTCTTTTCCCTGAAGAAGATCTGTGTCTTTTGGGTCATTCCCCTTCTTCATTTCATTTACCATTTGCTTTAATACTATAGCTCTATCTTCATCTCTTTGACTCATTTCCTCTAGCTGGCCATAATATATTAGTTTCTCTCTAGAAAGAGGAAGATCATTTTCAATTAACCACTTGGCCTTATCCATATTGCTATCACTAGCCTCTATATTCCATTCTTCTAAGGCTTTAATAACCTGCTTGCTTAAGTCTTCCCAGTCTTCTTCTGTAAGGCTATGCTTAGTGGCAGGGCTATTAATATGTCTGGCTTTATAAATGTTTTCTATAGTAGCTGGTAAGTCTAAGCGAATTAGATTCTGAATAGTCTTCTCATCTGTCACTTCTATAGCTTCATATAGGGATAAAACGTTATTAAGTTTTTGTACTGATTCCCTTGTAACTGGAAGGTTAGCATCTCTTAATAAATCTTCGATTTGCTGCTTAGGGGACTTGTTATCTTCTGATTCAGCTTCTTTAACCTTCCTTTTAACCCTACCTAGAAGCCAGCTTAGGCTTTCAGCAGTGTGACTCCCTATAGGAATACCTTCCTTCTCAATCTCTGCTATATCCCTAGCTGTAAGTCTTGATAGAATATCATCTATATGGGACTTTGTATTAAGGACTCCCTCTTCTTGGTCTACTTTGTTATCACCTTGAAACCTTTGTAACATAAATAAATCCTGGTCCTGGTTCAGTCTAACAAGAGCTACAAAATTATTTTTATTGTCTAGCTTATTATCAAGTGCTTTTAGCTCGATTTGATTTTTAGACACAGAAATAACTTGGAAAGTTTTGACCTCTCCAATTTGCGCCCCTTCTATTAAATCTGCCAACACAGGTATGTCTTGCCCTAATATATTAATAATAGATTCTTTTCCTGTTGACTTTACCTGTCCGCAAATTATCTGGCCCTTACTAACATTTATTCCAACATTCCCCTTGCTTCCTTTGGAAAGATTGGCAACAAAGTTGGGCTCCTTGTTTTTGTTAATTATATTATATAAAAACTTGCTCAATTCATCACATCCAGTTATTATTAATTTATGTGTTTATATTTCATTTATTTATATACTTGTTCTTGCTACTTATTTCGGCTAATTAGGCTCAAAACATTAGTATTACTTCTCGTATCATAGAGAATTGAATATTATAATAACATAACAAATATTAGGAGAAAATTATGAAAAAACTTTTATCACGTTCTATAGGTCTATTTTTACTTATTATTTCTATACTGGTATTTCTTCCTTCTTGCAAGAAAGAAGAAAACTATCAAGAGGCTTTTGACCAGTTCTTATATGACTTGTATGTTCAAGAAGTACAATCTGATAGTTTAACCTTAAATTATTCTCTCTCACAACCAGGAAACTTCGGTATAGATCACCCTGAACCTTTTTTAGGTGAATTTTCTATAGAGAAGACAAGAGAAGGTATAGCCCTTACAGAAAAACTTATCAAAAATTTAAAATCCTATGACCGGGATTCCCTTAGACAAGACCAACAATTAACTTATACCATCTTGCTTAAATACCTAGAAGATGCATTAGTTCTTGGCCAGTACACTTTTTATAATGAATATCTAGGGCCTACAACAGGACTACAAGCCCAGCTTCCTATCCTTCTAGCTGAATATAATTTTTATGAAAAAGAAGATATTAATAGGTACCTAGAATTGCTTCCCTGCGTATATGACTACTTTAAAAATATGGGGGACTTTCAGAAAGAAAAATCTAAAGAGGGACTTTTTATGAGTGATGCTGTGGCAGACTCTATTATAAAGCAATGTACTTCTTTTATCGAAGATCCAGAAGATAATTTTCTTATAGAATATTTTAACCAGAAGATTAATCAGTATGACGGCCTGACAGATGAAGAAGTAGCCTCTTATAAGAAAGCCAATAAGGAAGCTGTAATTAACTACATAATACCAGCTTATGAAGAACTTATTGCTTGCTTAGAAGACCTTAAAGGTTCTGGAACTAATAATGGTGGCTTATGTAACTATCCCCAGGGAAAAGAGTATTATAAGTCCCTAGTCACCTTAAAAACCGCTTCTGATAAACCTTTGGATGAAATGTCTAAGATACTTGAGGATGCAATTGCTGACGGTCTTTTAGATATAAACATACTGGCAATCTCTGATCCGCTACTATTAGATAAGTTTCTAGACTTCCAGAGCTTTCCTATTACAGACCCTGAGCAAATATTAGCTGATCTTAAGGATAAGATGCTAATTGATTACCCTGAGCCTCTTCCAGTAAGTTGTGAGATCAAATACGTTCATGAATCCTTAGAAGACTTCCTAAGTCCAGCTATGTACCTTGTCCCTGCCTTTGATAGTTATACCGATAACAATATCTATATTAACGGAAATACTGAAGAAAACCTATCAATGATATATACCACAATGGCCCATGAAGGCTACCCTGGTCATTTATATCAAAATGTTTACTTTAGAGGGCAAAACCCCCATCCCATACGTACTTTATTGAATTTTGTTGGATATGATGAAGGATGGGCAACTTATGTTGAAATGCACTCCTATCATCTATCTGGTATAGATGATAGTCTGGCTGAATTTCTGTCAGCTAATAATGTTGTAATACTATGTATGTATGCCAGGGCAGATATGGCTATCCATTATGAAGGTTGGTCGAAAGCTAAAACTATTGCTTATCTTGAAAACTTTATTGGAAATAAAGCTCTTTCCGAAACCATATACTCTACTTTACTTGAAGAGCCAGGAATATATCTACCCTATGCAATTGGCTACCTAGAGCTTATGGAGTTAAGAGAAAAGGCAGAAGATAAATTGGGGGATGACTTTATTCTTAAAGACTTTCACAAATTCATCTTAGATATAGGGCCGGCACAGTTTGCAGTAATTGATGATTATCTTGACCATTGGATTGCAGATCACCTAGAAGCTAGTAACTAATTATATTTTTCTATAAAAAAAGCTATGGATTCCCGTAAGAGATTCCATAACTTTTTTATTAATCTTTCCTCTAAAATATTTCTGCTCCTGAAGGCATTGGCCTTTCTGGTACCATAATAGATAAATTTCCTTCTGCGTCTTCTGCACATAGGATCATACCTTCTGATACAAGACCTGCTAGCTTAGCTGGCTTTAGATTAGTAATAACCATAACCTTTTTCCCAACCAATTCTTCTGGCTTATAATATTTCTTAATACCAGAGACAATCTGCTTTACCTCTGACCCTATCTTTACTTGTGAACATAATAACTTATTAGATTTTTTAACTTCCCCACAAGAGATAATTTCTCCTACTTGGAATTGAAGTTTATCAAAGTCCTCATAAGATATCTCAGGCTTTTTCTTTACGTCTATTAGCTCTTTCATGTCTTCACTAGCTCCCTCTTTATTGCCTTCTGTTGCAGCTTCTACCTGCTTAAGCTGAATTTCTTCTGCCTTTTCTAGGACTTCTTTCTTATCCAACCTGGCAAATAATATCTCAGGCTTATCTATAACCTTATTGCCATTTTCATAAAGACCAAATGTCTTTACCTCATCCATACTTCTAGCCTTACTATTAAGCTGCTCTAAAATCTTTCTAGATGTATCTGGCATAAATGGCTCAAGCAAGCTAGCACCAATACAGATACTTTCTATCAGGTTATATAAAACTGTTGCTAACCTATCACTTTTGTCTGGATCCTTTGCTAATACCCAGGGCATAGTCTCATCAATATATTTATTACAACGCTTAAAGAGGGTAAAGATTTCAGTGATAGCATCTGCCACTCTTAGTTTATCCATTTTCTCTACAAGCTTTTTAGGAGTCCCTAATACCACTGCCTTAAGCTCCTCATCTATAGGCTCCTGGACTTTCTTATCTTCTACTATACCATCAAAATATTTATTAGACATGGATATAGTCCGGTTAACCAAGTTACCAAGTGTATTGGCCAATTCTGAATTAACTCTCTCCACTAAAAGCTCCCAGTTAATAACCCCATCATTATCAAATGGCGTCTCGTGTAATACAAAAAACCTTACTGCATCTACTCCAAATACATCAACAAGATCTTCTGCATATAGGACATTTCCTCTGGATTTACTCATCTTGTCTTCAGAACTTCCTGTCACTAACCATGGGTGTCCGAAAATCTGCTTTGGAAGGGGTACATCCAATGCCATCAACATAATAGGCCAATAAATTGTATGGAAGCGTAGTATATCCTTACCTATTAGGTGAAGGTCTGCAGGCCAATATTTCTCAAAATTCTCATGATGGTCACCGTCTACATCATATCCTAAGCCAGTAATATAATTACTTAGAGCATCTACCCACACATATATAACATGACCCTCTTCAAAATCCACAGGAATACCCCAGCTGAAAGATGTTCTTGAAACACAAAGATCTCTAAGTCCTGGTTTGAGAAAGTTATTCATCATCTCATTCTTCCTAGATTCCGGCTGTATAAATTCAGAATTCTTATTAATATGGTCTATTAAGCGGTCTCCATATTTACTAAGCTTTAAGAAATAAGCTTCTTCATTAGCCTCTTCTACCTCTCTACCACAGTCTGGACATTTGCCATCCTTTAACTGTGATTTAGTGAAAAATGATTCACAAGGGGTACAATACATTCCTTCATAAACTCCCTTGTAGATATCCCCTTGTTCATAAAGCTTCTTAAAGATCTTCTGAACTTGTTTCATGTGGTATTCATCTGTAGTACGTACAAACCTATCATAGGATGTATTCATTAAATCCCAGTTCTTCTTAATGTCAACCACTATCTCATCAACAAATTCTTTTGGTTCTTTTCCTGCCTTCTTAGCTTCTAATTCAATCTTCTGCCCATGTTCATCTGTACCTGTTTGAAAATAAACATCATAGCCTTCCCAGCGTTTAAATCTAGCTATACTATCTGCAAGAATAATCTCATAGGTGTTACCAATATGAGGTTTCCCAGATGTATAAGCAATTGCTGTAGAAATATAATATGGTTTTTTACTCATTTATCTCTTTCCTTTCTAATTTACAAGGGACCTTCCCCTGTTATATTCCAATAAAAAAACTCGCCTTTAAACATTTTAAAGACGAGATTATTCCCGTGGTACCACTTTAATTTATCCTTGCCTTGCGACAAAGACCTTAGCCACTGCCTAATAACAGTTTAGCAATATAACGGTTGCTACCGTCACAGCCTAAGAAAATAAAATCTTATTCTCCTCAGTGTGAGGCTCAGAGGCCATCTTCAACAGTTTCTTTGTCTCCCTTTCTCAGCTTCCAGGGATCTCTGTGGACCAGTCCACTGCCTACTCTTCTCTTCATAGCCTTTTTAATATTATTTGACTAAAAGTATATCATGAGCAATATGCTTTGTCAAACCTATTTCTTTGTCCTATCTGTAAAAAGTATCCTTGCGGTAATAGCTCCTCCACCAACTATAAAGACTAGCATTATTAGATATTCATATAAGCTTCTCCTATGAAATATAAATCTAGTACCTATAATAATTGATGCTAATATAAGAACAACTCCAACTATTGTTATAATCTTTGCAAGAAATGAATCAGGATTAAAAAATATCCAGAATATCCCTACAATAAAGGGAATAACAACAAGACCCCCCGAACTAAATGGACCTACTCTAAAAGTATAAAAACCTGTGCTTACTGTGACACTAGACATAAACCAATATAAGCCTGCAGCTAACATAATAATTCCGATTAAAAATTGAACCAAATCATTCCTACCCTTTTTCATCTTTCCACCCCTGTTGATAAATATTTTATATAATTAATAATACCATAATAATTGAAAAAATACCATTGTTTTCTTTCCTTTAGATATGTTATGATTTGTTAGACAAAGGGGTGAATTATGGATACTATAAAACATTATTTATTATATGCAAGTTTTTTTATTTTAATAGGTTTAGGCATACTTTTATCCGGATGTGAACATAAGCAAGATTCTTTATCCTTTGAGGATGAGGATATATATGATAAAACAAGACCTTCTCCTACAACACATCAAAAGCAAGAAAGTCAAGACTCTCAAGAGTCTAAAGAATTCATACCTCATTTATTCATTAATCCAGATGGGATGACACTAGAAGATAGGATAAATCCACCGGAAGGCTTTAGCCGAATTCAATTTGATGAAGATGATTTCCCATCATTTATTCGCAACTTTCCCTTAAAAGAAGATGGAAGTCAAGTCTATTTTTATAATGGTATGATTAAGCCTAATCAAGATAAGCATGTGGCTATCTTTGATATCGATATAGGTGAAAGAGATTTGCAACAATGTGCTGATTCAATTATTAGAATGTATGGGGAATATTATTGGGCACAAGAGGCCTACGATAAAATTGCCTTTCATTTAACCAATGGATTTTTAATGGAATATACAAAATGGAGAGATGGAAATCGCCTTCTTGTAGATGGTAACAATGTTAGCTGGAATCATACATCTGAATACGATGATTCATATGAATCTTTTAGAAAATATCTAGATATGGTCTTTATTTATGCAGGTACTCTTTCCTTATCAGAGGAAAGCCGTCCTATAGATTTGGATATGCTACTTCCCGGAGATATGTTTCTACAAGGTGGAAGTCCTGGACATTGTGTCCTTGTTGTAGATTTAGCTGAAAATCAACAAGGGGATAAGTGTTTTTTATTAGCACAGGGGTATATGCCAGCTCAAGACTTTCATGTTTTAAAAAATCCTAAAAACCCTCAGGATCCCTGGTACTACGTCTCAGAAATGAGCTATCCTTTTATTACTCCCTCGTGGACTTTTCCTGAAGGATCTTTAGTAAGATGGTTTGATGAGTAAACGTTTAATAAGACTGGCTAAAAAGGTGTATCCCTGATGGACACACGTTTTAACCAGTCTTATTAAAATGACATCTACCCTCTACATTTTCCCCCGCTTTTATTGCTCTGGTATAATACCTTCCCTTGTACTAACCAAATACAATAATATCAATCTTTGGTTAATCTGTCAATAGTTTTTGTATTTGTTTTGGATTTTTGTGCACTTTTAATGAATTTACAGCTGTATAGTCATATAATTAGCTGTCATTTAGAAACAAGTCACTAATCTCAGACAGAATATCCATTGGGGTTTTTTCTCTGCCAATTGAATGAATCCCTACACATCTCTTCAATTCCCCTCTCAGCCTTCCATCCTAATTCCTTATAAGCTTTAGTTGGATCAGCATAACAAATTCCTATATCCCCTGGCCTTCTCTCTGTAATTACATATGATAACTTCTTTCCACAAGCCATTTCATAGTTCTTAATAACATCAAGAACACTATATCCTACTCCCGTCCCCAAATTATATGTTACAAGACCAGGCCTGTCTTTATGAAGTTTCTCTATAGCCTTTATATGTCCTATTGCAAGATCTACTACATGAATATAGTCCCTTACACCAGTACCGTCTGGGGTATCATAGTCATCACCAAAGACATTAATTCTCTCTAAGCTGCCTGTTGCTACTTTAGCTACATATGGAACTAAGTTATTAGGAATTCCATTAGGATCTTCCCCTATCTCTCCGCTTTCATGGGCACCAATTGGATTAAAATATCTTAGTATTGCTATATTCCAAGAATCATCTGATTTATAAAGGTCCCTTAATATATCCTCAATCATAAGCTTTGTTCTACCATATGGATTAGTAACTGAAAGGGGAAAATCTTCCCTTATAGGTACTGTCTCTGGATCTCCATATACCGTTGCAGAAGAAGAAAAGACCATGTCCTTAACTCCTGCATCTTTCATCGCTTCTAAAAGAGTAATAGTCCCTTGAACATTATTCTTATAATAATCCAAAGGCTTTTCAACAGATTCTCCAACAGCCTTTAATCCTGCAAAATGTATAACTGCGTCTATATCTTCTTTCTCAAAAACTTCTTTCAAAAGATTATTATCTAATATATCCCCTTCATAAAAACTTATCTTCTTACCTGTTAGTTTTTCTACCCTTCTTATGGATTCCTTAGATGAATTACTTAAATTATCAACCACTACAACATTATAGCCATCATCTAATAGTTCTAGGTTTGTATGGCTTGCTATATATCCTGCTCCTCCTGTAACTAAAACCTTCATACTTATCCTCCTTACATTTTCTCTTATGCTCTTATCTTATATTCTACCTTAAATAGCTTCTTTTGGAAACCTTAAGATTAACATATATGTTATACTATTTAGTAGACAGACTTTTTACACCATGTTACGCTAAACTATGACTTGAAAGGATTTGACATGAAGAAATCATACATAAAAAAACTCGCCCTTTTTGTGGGCATTTTTCTAGGACTTATACTTTTATTACCCCTATTATTAAAGGAAGACTTAAGTAAAAAAACATTAGCTAGTAATAATATAGAAGAAGAAAATAAGAACAAAGACGAAAACAATGCTAGGATAAATGCAAGACCCAGTCCTAAGGAAGAAGAATATATTTATCCTCCATTGCATGTAAGAAATCAAAAGATTTTTCTTGGGGAAAACACAGAAAACTTAATTAAAAAATTAGGGTCTCCTGGACGGATTGACAAGACTGAATATGATTTTGAATATTACATATATAACAACAATTATAATAAACTCCTTTTTGTCCTTGTTTCTAATGAAAACGTGGTAGGTTATTATACAGATTCATTGGATTTTGAATTTATGAATATTAGTCCTTCTTCCGATATTAATGATGTAAATAAACAGCTTGGAACTTCCTTTGAACTGGGAGAATTATTAATTCATGACACAGGACAATATAATATCCACATACTTATGGATAGGCTTGAAAGCGAAAAGGTAATAGGAATATATCTTACTCCTAATGAAGCAAGCTTTGAAGGGTTTACTTCTGAAGTTATGAGGGGGATAGAAATACAGGTTTATGATTTAACTAATTCTATTCGGGTAAGAAAATCTCTTCCTCCTCTTTCTTGGTCATCCTCTGCAGCCCTTTCTTCAAGAAAGCATTCCCAAGACATGGCTAAGAACAATTTCTTTAGTCATGTTAATCTAGGTGGACGGAATCCTAGTGACCGAATGACATCAGAAGGAATCCCCCACGGTAGGACAGGGGAAAATATAATTGCTGGCTATGGTGGTGCAATACTATCAAACCATGCTTGGTTCAACTCCCCAGACCATAGAAATAATCTTCTAAGTGAAAACTTTCGCTATCTTGGGGTTGGCTTTACCTACGACCCTGATAGTATATATGAAACTTATATAACACAGAATTTTTATAGATAAATTATGAGGTGACTAATCAATGGACCAGATTTTATTTGAAAATGCTTGTGAGATGGTTTTAAATTCTCAACCTGCATCAGATGGCATAGGAACACTTCAAGAAAAAAGTGTTCACTCAGTAATTAAAAATTACCTTGCCCCTGATTCTTCAAAACAGGAGATTCAAATTGAGGGCTTTGTTGCAGATATTTTTACTGGAAGTGAGATTATTGAAGTTCAAACAGGAAACTTTCAGCAGATGCGAAGAAAACTTAAGACATTCTTACCCTTATATCCAGTGACTATTGTCTATCCTATCCACCAAACCAAGTGGATTCGCTGGATTAATCCACAATCCGGTGAGGTCAGTCCACCTAGAAAATCTCCCAAAAGGGGGTCTGCATACTCAATCCTTCCTGAACTATATAAGATTAAAAACTTTTTATTAGATCCTAATCTTAAGCTACATATAATTATTACAGACATGGAAGATTACCGGTATTTAGATGGTTGGGGTAAAAACAAAAAGAATAGGGCTACCAAATG
>CAYOAJ010000031.1:0-3027 GCA_964401895.1 uncultured Herbinix sp. | reverse complement strand
ATGTGATATAGTTCCTACAAAACTAATTGATGAAGTCACTATTGCAGATAAATCTGAATATAAAAAACTTATACCAGACTCCCTAGTGAAAGGCTTTACATCAAAAGATTATAAGAAGGCATCCCGCCTACCCCTCAAGGAATCTCAAACCGCCCTTAACATTCTTCACCATGTTGGAGCCGTAGAAAGAGTTTCTAAAGAAGGAAATGCGTATATTTATGATATAAGTAAGCAATAACATCTAATAATTCGCGTTTTTTCTTTCTATTTAATAAATATATGTTAGAATATACATAATAGTATTTAAGAAAAAGGAGAATAAACATATGAGTACAGAAAATAAAGATAATAACAAAATCAATGAAAATAATGAAGTTATAGCTGAATCTATGGAATCCATGGATGACTTTAAAGACGAGATTAATAGTTCTTTTAAGAGAGTAAGAGAAGGGGACCTTATGAAGGGAACCGTAATTAGTATCTCTGATACAGAGATCATTGTGGATCTGCAGTATTATGCTGAAGGCATTATAAAAGTCAATGAAATTAGTGATGACCCTAATTTTTCACTAGAAGAAGATATCTCTGTTGGAGATGAGATAGATGCCCTTGTTGTAAATATGGATGACGGAGAAGGAAATATTCTTCTAAGCAAGAAAAAAGCTGACAGTCTTCTAGCTTGGGACTTGCTTTCACAAGACCTTGATAATAAAACTATCCACAAGGTTAAGATATCCAATACCGTTAACTCTGGGGTAATTGCTTACCTTCATGGAATACGTGGCTTTATACCTGCTTCCCAATTATCTATAGCTTATGTTGAAGATTTAGAAGAATGGATTGGCAAGGAAATTGAAGTAATCGTAATCACTGTAGATAAGGATAAAAACAACCTAGTTCTTTCAGGTAAACAGGTTGAACTTAAGAAACAGGAAAAAGATAGGGAAAGACGCATGGAAGAGCTACAAGTGGGTTCTACTGTTTCAGGAATTGTAGACAATATTATGCCTTATGGTGCATTTATTGATTTAGGTGATGGTCTTTCTGGTCTTGTTCATATATCCCAGATTGCCCATAAAAGAATTGGTTCCCCTAATGAAGTTTTAAAAAAGGGAGAGAAAATTAATGCAAAAGTTCTCAACAAGAAAGATGATAAGATAAGCCTTAGTATTAAGGCCATAAGTGATAAAGATGAAGTTGTAGAAGATGATAGAAACTTACCTTCCTCATACCAAACAGGAGGAGAAGTTACCACTAGTTTAGGTTCTTTACTTGATGATCTTGATTTATAAATAATTATTTATAATATAAAAGGGTATCCTATTTATGTTAGGATACCCTTTCTTTTTTTAAGCTAATTTTCAAATTTAAACTTAAGCCTTTCTAGTTTTGACTTTAGGCTTGGCTTTTTCTTATCTTCTTGTTCTTCTACATCTTCTAAGACTTCTGCAAGTGTGTCTGCTACTATTGGTTTTCTTTTAGCAGCAATCTTTTCGTTGTTTATATCTATTCCATCCTTATAGGCCATTACTTCTTCATTTATAGACAACATTTTTTCATCCAAATATGCAACAATACGTGAACATTCCTTTAATTCTTCCCTAATATATTCTGGTGCATTACCCTCAAACTTATAGTATATCTTATGCTCTAGGCTTGCCCAAAAATCCATTGCAATAGTTCTTATCTGAATTTCAACCTTTGTATCAATAGTTTTATCAGATAAAAAGACAGGAACAGAAACTATCATATGATAACTCTTATATCCATTGTCCTTAGGAAACTCTATGTAATCCTTCACTTTCAATACGGTTATATCCTTTTGATCAGCAATTAAATCAGCAATCCTATATATATCTGATGTAAATGAACATATTACCCTTATTCCTGCAATATCGTGTATATGCTTTACTATATTGTCAAGTGTAATCTCTTTATTATTATGCTTTAACTTTTTTGCAATGCTTTCAGGTGTTTTAATTCTTGATGTTATATGCTCTATAGGGTTATATTGATGATCTAATTGAAATTCGCTATTCAAAATTTCAAGCTTTGTATTAACTTCTTTAAGTGCTGCCTCATAAAGCATACGAGTGTGTTGCCACTCCTCTACTCTATTATAGAATGCAGGTAGTTCCATATAATCACGACCTTTACATTGTATTTAGATGTATATATATATTCTAACACAAAAGTATGAACTTTCCTTGAAGTTATTGTTTATTTACTGAAAATTTATAAATATAAAAAAACATAAGACCTAAAACATACCTAGCAAATAAAGCTATTAGTTTTTGGTCTTATGCCTATTAATATTATTAAAAATATTCTATTTATTATTTATTTAATACACCTTTTACTACTTTAACTACATTCTCTGTAGTAATTCCAAACTTCTCAAATAAAAGATCTCCTGGTGCTGATGCTCCAAAGCCTTTCATTGTCACTGTATCTCCATCTAAGCCAACGTATTTAGCCCATCCAAAATCAGAGGCAGCTTCTACTGCAACTCTTGCTCTTACGTTATTAGGTAAGATGCTTTCCTTATATTCCTCAGATTGCATTTCAAATACATCCATGGAAGGCATACTAACTACTCTTACATCAACATTATCTTTAGCTAGTTCTGCTTGTGCTTCAATTCCTAATTGTACTTCTGAACCACTTGCAATAATAATTGCATCCGGTGTCTCTTTCTTAGAATCTGAGATAATATATCCACCTTTTAATGCTTCCTTAGATGAACCCTCTAATTGAGGAAGATTCTGACGTGATAGTACTAATGCAGTTGGTGTCCTACTAGATGTTATAGCATAATACCATGCAGCTATTGTCTCTGTTGCATCTGCTGGACGGTATACCGCAAAGTTTGGCATTGCCCTTAACATAGCTAACTGCTCAATTGGCTCATGGGTAGGACCATCTTCCCCTACACCTATACTATCATGAGTTAAGACATATGATACAGGTATCTCCATTAATGATGCAAGTCTTGCCATTGGCTTTACATAATCACTAAATACAAAG
>CAYOAJ010000030.1:10656-13469 GCA_964401895.1 uncultured Herbinix sp. | reverse complement strand
ATAACATTCTTATCATCGTTAGGATCCTTAGGAAGAAGAAGTATCTTTAACTCTTCCTCTAACTCTTGGATTCTTTGCTCACATGATTCTACTTCTTCTCTAGCAAGCTCTTGAATCTCTTCATCATCTTCCTCTAATAGTTCCATGCTTTCTTCCAAATTAGCCTGAACTTCTTTATATTCATTATATTTTTCAACAATTCCAGATAGGGCTGACTCTTCTATACTAAGTTCCCTAAAATGCTTTTGATTGCTAACGATATCTGGATCCATCATTTCTTTCGTAATGGCTTTATATCTATTTACAATCTCTTCTAATTTACCTATCATTACTATCATCCTCCA
Organism: uncultured Herbinix sp.; assembly: GCA_964401895.1. Taxonomy (GTDB): domain Bacteria; phylum Bacillota; class Clostridia; order Lachnospirales; family Lachnospiraceae; genus Mobilitalea. Next base: position 13,125 of record CAYOAJ010000030.1, on the reverse strand, counting down.
TTTGAAACTCTTTCCTTCCAGACACCAGTCTATCTAGCCCAGCAAGATCCTTATACAAACTAATATCAACAAAACCTTCTCTTCTTAACAAATCCTGAACTTCTTCTCCCTGATTATATCCAATCTCAAAAAAAATCAATCCATTATCTTTAAGATGTCTCCTGGCCACCTTAACTATTCTTCTATAATATAATAAGCCATCATCACTTCCGTCCAAGGCAAGACGTGGTTCATAATCCTTTACCTCTGCCATAAGATCTTCCATATCCTTAGATGAAATATATGGAGGATTGGACACTATAATGTCATATTCACCATCAATTTTCTCAAATAAATCACTTTCAATAAAATTTATAGAAACATTATGATTAATTGCATTTAATCTAGCTACTTCTAAGGCCTTATATGAGATATCGGAAGCAGTAGCTTCTTTAACCTTACCCAGTTTAGCCAAACTTATTATTATACATCCAGACCCTGTGCATAAGTCTAAAACCGTCTTTCCATGGCAAACTTTTAAAACCTCTTCAACAAGAATCTCTGTATCTTGCCTGGGTATTAAAACATTTTCATTTACTTGAAATTCTAAGCCCATAAACTCTTGCTTACCTGTAATATATTGCACTGGAATGTTTTTTACTCTTTCATTTAATAATTCTTGATAAGTTTCAATCTTATCTTCTGGCATTTTTTCATCCCTATGGATAAAAAAATAAGCTCTATCTATCTCTAAAACATGGGATAAGAGATGCCATGCATCCACATCGGCTTCTTCTATCCCATTGTCTTTCAAAAATTTTCTTCCTCTTTGCAATTCTTTATAATATGTTCTCATTTACCTTCCTTATTATAAATATTTATCTAAAGCTTTTAGAATATCGTCTTCTTCCTCTTCTTCTATATCGTCCTCTTTCTCTTTATCCTTAGTATCATTTTCACTAGTAAGAAAGTTGGACTCATCAGCTGGTGCAGCCTCTATAAAAGCTTGCCAATCAAAAACTGCTTCAACAGCCTCTATTGCTACTTCAATCATATCATCTTCTGGTTCCTTGGTTGTAAGCTTCTGCATTAATAGGCCTGGCTTACTAAGCAAATTAACAATTATGTTCTCTGATTTTCCTGCTAATCTAATAAATTCATATGAAATACCAGATATCAAAGGTAGCAAGAGTATTCTTGATATTATTCTAGGACCTATATCCATTGGTGGCAATATTATAAATACAATAAGACTAATTATGATTACATAAAATACAAAGCTCGTACCACATCTTTTATGTTCCTTGGATTGCCATCTAACATTCTCAATATTAAGTTCAAAACCATGTTCAATACAGTTAATAGCTTTATGCTCTGCACCATGATACTGAAATACCCTTTGTATTTCTTCCATCCTAGATGCTAACAAAACATATCCTATAAAAATTCCTATCCTTATAAGTCCCTCTATTAGGTTAAGCCAAAACCTGTTATCTATCCAACCTGCAATAAAATTAGAGATTACAACAGGAAGAACCATAAAAAGAAGAATAGTAATAGCTAAAGCTAATACAACAGCAGCTATCATCACCCATATGTTTCCCGATTCACTTGTCTTCTCATTTACATCTTCATCTTCCTCATCCTCAAAAAAACTGGCAGAAAAATTTATAACTTTCATTCCTATAACTAAGGATTCAATAAAGGATAAGATGCCTCTAAATATAGGTAATTTAAAAAGCTTTACCTTATTTGAAAAACTTTTGTATTCTTTTTTTTCTACGACAATTTCCTTGTTAGGTTTACGAACTGCTATAGCATATTCATCTTTATTTCTCATCATGACACCTTCAATAGTTGCCATGCCCCCTATACCAGATGGTTTCATCTCAACACCCAAACCTTTCCCTTGGTTTTACTTTCCATATTCAAAAATAGGCTGAGGATGCAACCTCAACCTATTTCAGAATTTTTTTGAGAATAGCGCCCTTATGGTCACTTACTCTTTATTCACTCTGATTAATGCCGTATCTACGGTTAAACTTCTCTATTGCACCACGTGCTTGTGTAGCTTTTTGTTGACCAGTATAAAATGAATGACATTTGGAACAAATCTCAACACGAATGCTTTCTTTAGTTGAACCTGTTACAAAAGTATTACCACAGTTACACTCTACATTTGCTTGATAATATTCAGGATGTATTGCTTCTTTCATGCTTCTCACCTCTCTATAATTCTATATAATACACAATTTCATTATAATATATTTTAATTTTAGTCTAATAAACGTTGTTATTATACCACAAGTTTTTGTCTAATGCAATACTTAGATAACTATTTTCGACCTTTTTATTGTATCAACAAATTCCGCATTGGTTTTAGTTCTCATAAATAGGTCTATAATACCTTCTAAGGCTTTGTCTGATTTTACCCCACCTAATACTTTTCTCATCAGGTAGGTAGCCTCTTGTTCTGGCTTGTTTAAGAGT
>CAYOAJ010000030.1:0-10646 GCA_964401895.1 uncultured Herbinix sp. | reverse complement strand
TTCTGTAAGTCAATAGCTGGGAAGATACGTTTTTCGGATAAGGCCCTATCTAAAACTAATTCCATATTACCTGTTCCCTTAAACTCTTCAAATACAACATCATCCATTCTACTGCCAGTATCAACTAAGGCAGTGGCTAGAATCGTAAGACTGCCCCCTTCTCTCATATTTCTTGCAGCACCAAAGAACTTTTTAGGCATATAAAGAGCTGCTGGGTCCAGTCCACCGGATAAAGTTCTTCCACTAGGTTGAACAGTTATGTTGTATGCCCTTGCTAGCCTAGTAATACTATCAAGTAAAATAATCACATCTTCCTTCTGTTCAACTAATCTTTTTGCCCTTTCAACTACCATCTCCGATACCCTTTTATGGTTGTCAGGCAATTCATCAAAAGTTGAATATATAACTTCTACCTTGTCCCCTTCTATGGATTCTTTTATATCTGTCACTTCTTCTGGACGTTCATCAATTAATAATATTATCAGATTCATTTCTGGATGATTTCTTGTTACAGATCTAGCCACCTGTTTTATAAGTGTTGTCTTTCCTGCTTTAGGCGGGGAAACAATCATTCCCCTCTGTCCCTTACCAATAGGAGAAATAAGGTCCATCATCCTCATTGAAATCCCTGTTACAGGACTCTCTAGATGAATTCTCTCGTTAGGGAATACGGGTGTAAGATCTTCGAATTTTGGTCTGGACTGAGCCTCATTAGGATGCAAACCATTTACTGTTCTAATATAAAGAAGTGCACTAAATTTTTCATTTTGATTTTTTATTCTTGTATTCCCCATAATAATGTCACCAGTTTTTAGGTTAAACCTTCTAATCTGTGCCGGGGAAACATAAACATCATTCTCACCAGGAAGATAGTTATCACATCGAATAAAACCATATCCATCAGGAAGAACTTCTAAAATCCCTTCCTTGGTTTCTCCACTATCTAGCCTTTCCATATCTTTATTGTTGGAATGCTTTCTTTCTTCCTTAGCCGAATTTAAATTGGTTTTTTTAACTTTCTCCTTATTATCTTTTTGATCTGATTTAACTAATTCATTAATTAAATCAGCTTTTTTTAAGGTTGAAATCTTTTTCAACCCTCTCTCCTTGGCAATCTCTCTTAGATTAGCAAGTGTCATTGTATTATAATCTGTATCCATGCATTCAACTCCTTAATTTTTGGATAGTTTGAAAATAGCGGAAATTGTGAAATTAGATATGATTTAGAAATAATCCTATGATAATAAACCCTAGAGTCCCCTATTTACGCTTAATCTCATTATACACATTGTTAAGAAAAAAGCAAATTATTTATCACTTGCTTAAGATTTTTTTGAATGATATGATTATGTATATAGATATTGTTACTAATATAAATAAGGAGGCTTTTTATGCAATCTGATACTTTTACATTGTATAAGCTTATAATATTGTACATTTTAAGTAGGGTAGACTTTCCACTAACTAATTCCCAACTTACAGAGTTCATTCTAGAGAAGGAATATACTAATTATTTTAATATACAAGAGGTGATTTCTGATCTAATTGATGACAAATTTATAACTAGCAAAACCATACGTAACAGTTCCTTATATCGTATTACAGATACAGGTCTTGAAACCTTGAGTTTTTTTAATAACTTAATTTCTCAAGGGATTAAGGATGATATCGAAGAATATCTTGCAGAAAACAAATACAAATTACAAGAAGATGTATCAACCCAAGCAGATTTTAATCAAATTAAAAAAGGGGAATACTTAGTACGTTTAAAAGTTATTGAACGTAATGTCCCTATAATTGATTTGCAGTTACTTGTTTCCACAGAAGAAGACGCTATTAAGTTCTGTAATAATTGGAAGGATAAAAATTCCGATATATATGCCTATCTAATGTCTGCATTGTTAGAAGAATAGGCTTCATATATGTTGTCAATATATTCCCATATCTCATCCCTACCTTCTTTAGTTTGGGCAGAGAAAGGGAATATTAGGGCATCTGATGGCATCCCAAGTTTTTCTCTAATTACTTTAAGGTTTTTTTGTCTCTGACTTCTTTTAATTTTATCTAATTTTGTAGCTATAATAACTGGATGATAATTAAAATGCTCAATCCAATTATACATAATAACATCATTTTCTGTAGGTTCATGGCGAATATCTATTAAAACAAATATACCCATTAGTTGTTTAGAAGTAACTAGATATTTTTCTATCATCTTTCCCCATTTTTCTTGTTCCCTCTTAGAAACATTGGCATACCCATACCCTGGAAGGTCTACAAGATAAATAAGGTCATTTATATTATAAAAATTTATCGTCCTAGTTTTTCCAGGTTGTGAAGATGTCCTTGCCAAAGACTTTCTATTCATAAGAGCATTAATAAGGGATGACTTGCCTACATTAGATCTACCAACAAAGGCTATCTCAGGTTTGTCATTCTCGGGAAGGGGACTATCTATACCGCAAACGGTTTCTAGATCTACATTTTTTATAATCATCTCTTAGGTCTCCTTAATATGTTATTTTTAATTAATAAGCCTGCCACTAGTTTTAACATACTCTAATGACAGGCTTTATTGTTTCACCTAAACACTTTATGCTATCTCATCTTTACTGTTTTTCTTTGTAACTCTTTTAACTAAGGGTTTTCTTGGACTATCCTCATCGAATAACTCAAGTTTAGGATTTTCTTTTTCTAAAACTGCATCTTTGGTTATGATACACTTAGCCACTTTATCATCTGATGGAATATTATACATGGAATCCATCATAACACTTTCCATAATAGCTCTAAGTCCTCTAGCTCCAATTTTCCTTTTAAAACTTTTCCTTGCTATTTCTTCAAGAGCATCATCTTCAAATTCTAATTCTACTCCATCCATCTCAAATAGCTTCTTATACTGTTTAGTTAAGGCATTCTTAGGCTCTGTTAAAATCTTTACTAAAGCCTTCTCATCTAACATATCCAGAGCTACGCTAACTGGTACACGACCCACAAACTCTGGAATCATGCCATACTTAACTAAGTCTTGAGGTAGTACTTTACGGAATAGTTCTCCTATATTAACCTTAGTTTTATCTGCAATCTGTGCATTAAATCCTATTGACTTTTTCCCTATCCTAGATTCAACAATCTTTTCAAGGCCATCAAAAGCACCACCACAGATAAACAAAATGTTAGTAGTGTCAATCTGAATAAACTCCTGATGAGGATGTTTTCTTCCTCCTTGAGGTGGAACCGAAGCAACTGAGCCTTCTAATATCTTAAGTAAAGCTTGTTGAACTCCTTCTCCTGATACATCTCGCGTAATAGAAGTGTTTTCAGATTTTCTTGTTATTTTGTCAATTTCATCAATGTATATAATACCATGTTCTGCACGCTCAACGTCATAATCTGCTGCCTGTATTAGCTTCAAAAGAATGTTCTCAACATCTTCTCCTACATAGCCTGCTTCTGTTAAGGTTGTTGCGTCAGCTATTGCAAAAGGAACATTAAGAAGTTTCGCTAAGGTCTGAGCCATATATGTCTTACCTGATCCTGTAGGACCAATCATAAGAATATTACTCTTTTGTAGTTCAACATCTAAATCCTTGTTGGCTAAAACTCTTTTGTAATGATTATAAACTGCAACTGATAAAACCTTCTTGGAATCCTCTTGCCCTATCACGTGCTGATCTAAAAAACTATTTATTTCCTTTGGTTTAAGAAGATTAATTCCACCATCCATAATATCATCATGGTCAAATTCTTCTTCTATTATCTCACCACAAATCTCTATACATTCATCGCAGATGTATACACCAGGCCCGGCAATTAATTTTCTCACCTGATCCTGTGACTTGTTACAAAAGGAACAACGTAATGGTTTTCTATCATCTATTTTTCCTGCCACTGCCTGTTCACCTCACTTTTAAGTGCAATTACCTTTTCACTTATCTACTGGTCATAACTCCATCAATAATACCATATTCTTTAGCTTCTTCTGCACTCATATAAAAATCTCTTTCTGTATCAACCTCAATAACTTCAATAGGTTTTCCAGTATTCTCTGCAAGTATCTCATTAATTTTTCTTCTTATTTTAAGTATGTTATCTGCAACTATCTTAATGTCGGTAGCTTGACCCTTTGCTCCCCCTGATGGCTGATGAATCATTACCTCTGAATTAGGTAATGCAAATCTTTTTCCTTTTGTTCCTCCTGCAAGAAGAAAAGCACCCATACTTGCTGCTAAACCAATACAAATTGTAGAAACATCACATTTTATATAATTCATAGTATCGAAAATAGCCATTCCAGCTGATACTGATCCACCTGGAGAGTTTATATAAAAACTAATATCCTTACCTGGATCTTCTGATTCAAGGTATAACAACTGTGCAATAATAAGACTGGCTGTTGTATCATTTACACTATCACTAAGAAATATAATTCTTTCTTTTAATAATCTAGAATATATGTCGTAACTTCTTTCACCACGACTAGTCTGTTCTACTACATAAGGTACTAAACTCATAATAATATCCTCCTTCTTGATAAAATAAGTTATTATAACTATTTATAATATCTATTTTACACTTCTTTTGCTTCTTCTGCAACAAAATCAACTGCTTTTTGAACAGCAATATCAAGCATCATCATCTCTTTTTCATTTTCACCAATCATTTCTTTGATTTTGTCTTCTTCAACACCGTACATTTTAGCCATGTTTTCAATTTCTTTTTCAAAATCTTCTTCAGTAGCCTTAATATCTTCTGCTTCAACAATTGCTTCTAGTACTAATCTACTTTGTATTCTCTTTAATGCCTGTGGCTTAAAGTTTTCAAACAATTGATTTACGTCCATACCAGTGATTTGAAGGTATTGATCTATGGATAAGCCTTGTTGTTGCATTTTTTGTGCCATATTCTCTACCAACTGACCAGTTTGTGTCTGTATCATAGCCTCTGGTATCTCCATGCTTGCTTCTTCTATTATCTTGTCTACAATTTCGTTCTCTATAGCAGTTTTATTTTCTCTTACTTTGCCTTCCTCTATTGTAGCCCTAATACTTTCCTTGTATTCATCTAATGTATCAAATTCTGATACGTCTTGTGCAAAGTCATCATCAAGTTCAGGTAATTCTTTTTCTTTGATTTCCTTAATTGTTACCTTGAACATTGCATCTTTACCTGATAATTCTTCTGCATGATATTCCTCAGGAAATGTTACATTTATCTCATATTCCTCATTCAATTCTTTACCAATTAGTTGCTCTTCAAACCCTTCAATAAATGAATTTGAACCAATAGTTAATGAGAAGTCTTCTCCTTTACCGCCTTCAAAAGCCTCCCCGTCTTGGAAACCTTCAAAGTCAATAACTGTTATATCGCCATCTTGAACAGGTCTATCTTCAACAACTATCATCCTAGCGTTTTGCTCTCTTTCCTGCTCAATTCTCTCTGCAACTTCCTCTTCAGTTACTTCAACTTCTCTTTTTTCAACTTCAATACCCTTGTACTTACCTAATGTAACTTCTGGCTTAATAGCTACTTCTGCTGTAAAAACAAATGGTTTACCCGATTCTAGTTGTTCTACTTGAATATTAGGTCTTGATACTATTTCAAGATCACTTTCTAATGCTGCTTTTTCATAAGCATCTGGAATAAGGTCATTTGCTGCATCCTCATAAAATATACTTTCACCATACATTTGCTCTATAATAGCACGAGGGGCTTTGCCTTTTCTAAAACCCTGTACACTTATTTGATTACGGTTTTTCTTATAAGCTCTCTCAATTGCCTCTTCTAATTCTTCTGCAGTTACTTCTATAGTAAGCTTTGCCATACTTTTTTCTAATTCTTCAACTTTAAAACTCATCTTGTTTCCTCCTTTTTTTATAGGCTCTTCGACATCTGTACATTATAACATACTCGTCCTGTAAATACTACACTTGATTTTTACTTGTCTAATAAGTAGTTTTTCTCCCTGAAAGCTTCAACTATCATGTCTACACTATTTGTACAGGCCTCTTCTGACTTTGCCTCTGCCATAATGCGAATCAACTCTTCTGTTCCACTTTCCCGAACCAAAACTCTGCCTTCATTAGCCAAATCATTTCCAATTTTATTAATAGTTTCTTTTAATTCTTCATCATTTCTAACTAGTTCTTTGTCCTTAACTTTCACATTCTTTAGCACTTGAGGGAAAAGCTTAACATCCTTATGAAGCTCTGATAAAACCGTCTTACTTTCCAATATAACTTCCATAATTTTTAGAGAAGTTAAAATACCATCCCCACTTGCTCCATACTTGCTAAAGATAATGTGTCCTGATTTTTCACCGCCTATAGAGCGTCCATTATTCAACATATTCTCGCATACGTACTTATCTCCCACTTGAGTTTGTTCGTAGCTAATACCTTGTTTATCTAATGCTTCATATAGGCCCATGTTGGACATAACCGTTGTTACAATGGTGTTATTATTTAAGTCATTATTCTGCTTCATATATACTCCACATAAGTAAAGTATTAAATCCCCATCTATAATATTACCCTTTTCATCAATCGCTAGACAACGATCTGCATCCCCATCATATGCAAAACCCACATCAAGCTGATTGTCTAATACATGTTGGCGAAGCACTTCCATATGAGTAGACCCACAATTTAGATTAATATTAAGACCGTTAGGCTCATTGTTAATAACATAAGTTTTTGCTCCCAGAGCATCAAATACTCCCTTTGCAACTGTAGTTGCTGCACCATTAGCCAAGTCAAGACCTATTTTTTTACCCCTAAATGATCTTGTTGCCAATGAAATCAAGTACCCCGTATATCTGTTTCTACCAATTACATAATCTACAGTTCTCCCAATATCATCCCTAGTAGCTAAAGGAATGGAATCTTCTTCACTGTCTATGTACTCTTCAATCAAATTCTCTATCTCTTCTTCTAATTTATGTCCATTACCATTAATCACTTTAATTCCATTATCATAATATGGATTGTGACTTGCTGTTATCATTATTCCACAATCAAAACCTTCACTACGAACCACATAGGAGACACTTGGTGTTGGTGTTACATGAAGCAAGTAAGCATCTGCTCCACTTGCAGTCAGTCCAGCAACCAAAGCATATTCAAACATATAACTAGATCGCCTTGTATCCTTTCCTATTACAACTTTTGCCTTATGGTCTTTACCATAGTAATGACCCAAAAACCTTCCTACTTTGTAAGCATGGGTAACTGTTAAGCCTACATTTGCCTCTCCACGAAAACCGTCAGTTCCAAAATATTTTCCCATTATTTTATCCTTTCATTACATTTATCCATGAATACACTTTACTTATATACGAATTATATGATTCAAGATTAACAACATTTACATTCTACCATATTCTCATAGCTTTTGTGAAGTTTTTTATAAATTCTATCCCAAGAAAAAGCACCGGTCAATGACCAGTGCTTCTTCTTTTTAACTTAATCTTTTAATAATCTATTAACTACTATGGTTACTGTCCTGACTGACCCATTTCACCAGCCATCTGTTCTTCCTGTCTTCTAATCATACGTCTAACCATTTCCCCACCTACTGAACCATTTTCTCTACTTGTTAGGTCACCGTTATATCCTTGTTTTAATGGAACGCCTAATTCATTAGCAACCTCATATTTAAAACGGTTAAGAGCTTCTTTAGCTTGAGGAACTTCAATTCTGTTGGAACCACTATTATTGTTGTTAGCCATAAATATTCACCTCCATTGAATAATGTCCAAGCAACCTGTTACAAAATCATCTTTTATTGATCTTGTTTATAACTTATTTTGATTTATGACTTTGTTTTGTGTTGCTTGTAGTCTTATTATCTACAATAGAGCTATTTATTATGATGGTAATTATTGCGTCTAATTCCACAGATTAGTTTATAGATTAGCTTACATTAGTTACAAGTATTTTCGGATAACCAACTGTTATCTCAACACCTTTGTCTGTAACAAATGCCTCTAGTAATGATTGAGCAAGATCACCAGAATACAAATTCAAAACTTCTTGATCAAACAATTTTAAAAAAGGGATTAAGTCAATTATAGTTTCTCTTTTAGTAATTTCAGTACGGATTATCTTTACTGCCGTGGGAATCTCTATTCCCATTACACCTATAGAAATAATAATGTTTTTGCAAACTTCAGGTGATAGATAATAATAACCCCCCTCTTTAATTATTTCAAAATAGGAGTTTTTACTTAATAAAAATTCATATCTAGTCTTATTATTTTCTCCAGCTTGACACACTTTAATTCCTCCCTTGATATAACATAGAGTAAATATATTCCATATTCATACATATGTCAACATAATTTCTACTTTTATCTTGTTTTATATGAAAATATTGCACTTCTATTAATTTCAAGTATCAATTAATAGAATTTAATTGGTTATATCCGCTTCACCCCATGTAATTAAGTGCTTCCTTAATATTTCGTCATATTAGTTTTATATATATTAGCCTTGTCATATAAATATAAAAAGCCAATTAAGAGGTATTATGGATTGATCAACTTATTAAAATCAATAAATCAATTTATATGGGGAGCCCCTATGTCTACCCTTCTATTAGGAACACATATTTACTTCACATCTCATTTGAAAGGAGTACAAAAAAATATAGGGAAGGCTATTAAATTATCTGTCACACCTGAAGAAGGAGCCGATGGAGATTTAAGCGGTTTCGCTACCCTTACTGCTACTCTTGCCGCTACCCTAGGAACCGGCAATATAATTGGAGTTTCAACGGCGGTAGCTATGGGAGGCCCTGGAGCAGTCTTCTGGTGCTGGCTAACTGGCCTGCTTGGCATGGCCACAACTTATGCAGAATGTTTTCTTGGCGTTCGTTATCGAAAAAAGACTATAGATGGAACTTTTATTGGCGGACCAATGTATGCCTTGGAGTATGGATTAAATAAAAAAGGACTTGCCCTTATCTTCTCATTCTTTGTTTTGATGGCTTCTTTTTGTGTGGGGTGCTCCACGCAAGCCAGGGCTGTTACTGAGGCTACTAGGAGCTTATGGGGCCTTCCTGAATATCTAGTCGGCATAATCCTTGCCCTTATAGTAGGCCTCGTTATTGTGGGAGGAATCCATTCCATTGGCAAGATCTGTTCTAAGCTAGTTCCAGCTATGGGAATCTTTTATATATTAGGATGTATGATTATCCTCTTTTTAAACCTACCTTACCTACTTCCAGCCCTTAAATTAATACTTAAGTCCGCTTTCCTGCCATCCAATATTCCCGCTGCTGTTACAGGAGGGTTTATAGGAGGGACTATAAAGACAGCAAGTAGATACGGTGTTGCTAGGGGATTATTCACCAACGAGGCTGGCCTAGGGTCTGCTGCTATAGCTGCTGCCGGTGCCAAAACCTCTCACCCTTCTAGGCAAGCCCTAATTTCCATGAGTGCAACATTCTGGGATACCGTAGTAATGTGTTTAATCACAGGTCTTGTAATAGTAAGTAATCTGCTGAAAAACCCCTCATCTGTAACTGGCTACTCTTTTGGAGAACTAACAACTGCTGCCTTTGACATCCTTCCCTTTGGTAGGCAAATGCTTGGAATATCTTTAATTGCCTTTGCTATTGCAACCTTAATCGGTTGGTCTTATTTCGGCGAAAAGGCAGTAGATTATTTATTCGGAAAAACAGGAATAAACACCTACCGCCTATGTTATATAATAATGATTTTCATTGGTTCAATAATGTCACTGGAATTGGTTTGGGAGTTAAGTGATTTTGTCAATGCTCTAATGGCTTTGCCTAATCTCTACTGCCTAATCCTATTACGTAAGGAAATCACCCCTCCCGATTTTAAGAACTTTTGAAATTCCTAATAATGTCTATATTGTATTGTTTCTGCCATCTTACTAGCTTCTTCATCATTCTTTATACTTTTAATTATTGCTAAGGAAAAGTCTATAGCTGTACCCATTCCCTTGGAAGTTATTACATTACCATCCACAACTACATCCTGGTCTAAATGTTTCGCCCCTATAAGATCATCCTCAAAACCCGGGAAGCAAGTTGCATCTTTACCCTTAAGTAATCCTTTTTTACCTAGGACCATTGGGGCCGCACATATTGCAGCTAACGACTTACCTTGCTCATTAAAATCCACAAGAAACTGGTCTAAACCTTCATGATCTAATAAATGATTAGTTCCTGGCATTCCCCCAGGAAGAACAAGCATATCCACTGATGAAAAATCTACTTCTTCAAATAACTTATCTGCTATCACACCAATGTCATGGGTTCCAACAACTTCCCGCTTTCCAGTTATAGAAACCATATCAATATCAATTTGGGCTCTTCTTAATATATCTACCACTGTAAGAGCTTCTATCTCCTCAAAACCATCTGCTAAAAATATTGCCACCTTGTACATATCATCAATCCCTTCCTTCTATATTAGATTTTTATTTGATCAATTTTGCTAGTTACTATGAAGTTAGACCAGATAAGAAAGATTGTCAAGCATGAAATAAATATAAAAAAACCAGGAAATTTATCCTGGTTACATTTTTGCCTACATTCCAATTTATTTGATATAAAAGAATGTAAACCTTTATAATGCGGATGAAGGGACTCGAACCCCCACGGTCGCCCACTAG
>CAYOAJ010000029.1:12230-13487 GCA_964401895.1 uncultured Herbinix sp. | reverse complement strand
TTACCTTTGCCCTTCTCGCCAGCGATAATCTGTATCATTGTAATCTCCTCCTTATAATGGACGCATCAATTATTGGTGCGACTGTTATTTGTACCATTTGCCTAATAAAACTTATTTATATAATATATTATAGTACATTAGTAATATAAAAACAACTACAAAATACCATATCGAATAGTAGATTTACTCAATCTGCTTGACCATTTATAAGAGACAATAATAAGTTTGTTTCGGAATAAAGAGTATCTCTGTCAGGTGCCTTTAAAAGTCCTGATATATAGTAGTCATCATTAGGTCCTTGTAACAATAGTATGAGGCAATTTCCTGCCTTAAAGGTGTTACCAGTTTTGCCGCCATGAATTATAAAGCCTTCAGGAAGTGTAAAATTCTCAGTTAAATACAGGTTAGTGGAATCCATGGAAATCTCTTTAGGATTGCCGTCTTTATCTTTATATTCAGCTGTATAAGAACTTATACCTATTATCTCCCTTAAAGTATCACTCTTAATAAATTCATTAAAAATAAGATATATATCATATAAGGTAGAATAGTGTTCCTCATTATGTAATCCATGGGAATTAGTAAAATTAGAATGAGCAGCTCCAAGAATTGCAGCTTGTTCATTCATCATAATATTAAAGTCGTCAACATTACCACCGATTTGGTCGGCAATAGCTATTGCTGCATCATTGCCAGAGTATATTAATATACAATGTACCAGGTCATCTAAGGAGATAAGATCACCCTCTTCAAAGCCACATAGCTTTGCCCCTGATTCTGTAATATTGGAAGCTTCATAGCTAATGGTAACTATATCTTCTAAATCCCCATGCTCAACAGCTAGCAAAGCAGTTAAAAGCTTGGTTAGACTAGCAGGATATTTTTTCTCAAAGACGTTTTTGGAGAAAATCACTTCTTTATCAGTAATATTAATTAACATACCTGCTTCAGACTTAATAAGATCCTCATCGCCAAGGTTTTCTTCTCCAATAACGACCAAATCTTCTGAGAAAAAGTCATATTCAGTTAAATCACTATAGGAGGTTGTACCTATAGGATGTTTAAAGGTTTCAAAGGATAAAAAACTATCAGAGGTCTTTTGACAACCTCCGATATTAAGTAATACAAATATACAAAATATTAGTAAAAACTTACGCATATTATATGCACCTACCCTTTGAACAATTCTCTCCATTCTAAATCTCCTCGTTCAAGCGCTTTTATTAATAATTCAGCCGTAGCAAGGTTAGTAGCTAG
>CAYOAJ010000029.1:0-12220 GCA_964401895.1 uncultured Herbinix sp. | reverse complement strand
TTTTACAAATTTTCAAATATATCACCTAATCAATAATTTGAAGATATTATATATATCAGGTTCGTGTGACTTAGGAGACAAAGGATCCCTAAGAAACACCACTAAATCTATATTATTATTGGCTATCTGAGAGCCTAATTGTTGTTCCCCGCCTAGATGTCCAGCAAGATACTTGTGAACATTTAGATTAGTTACTTCCTCAATTAATCTTCCAGTAGTTCCTGTTGCATAAATACTGTGCTTGCTTAAAGTACCGCGATAAGCGATACAAAAATTCTGCATTAATTTCTTTTTCGCGTCATGGGCTATCATGGCAATATTCATATAGGTCACCCCCTTGGTTTATTAGATTGTAACTTAATATTTAGTATAATTCCAACTGCAATCATGCTACTAGTTAAGGAACTTAAGCCAGAACTAAGAAATGGTAATGGAATACCTGTGTTAGGTAGTAATGCAGTTGCAACCCCAATGTTAACAAAAACTTGAAACATTAATTGTGCGGAAAGTCCTACGGCAATTAACATACCTAGCCGGTCAGGTGCCCTTTTAGCTGTAATTAAATATTTATATATTATAATAGCAAATATAAATAGTATAAAGCAGCTACCAATAAAGCCAAATTCTTCAGCTGCTACTGAAAATATAAAATCACTTTCAGAAATAGGCACATAGTCATAACCTCTTATATCTGAGCCGTTGTCAGCAAAGTGTTTTCCAACAAGCTGGCCTGAACCAATTGCTTGTATTGAATTTGCCTGTTGATACATTGTCTCTGGATATTCTTCGGGATTTATTATAGATAAGACCCTCTCCTGTTGAGCGTTTGTAAGTAAAACCTGGTAATCCTGCTGAACATACCAGAATAGTCCTAAAAAAGTTGGTATGCCTATTACCATTACTGGCAATATTATCTTCCAGCTTAAACCAGCGGCATATATCATAGTTATAAATACAAAAATAATAACTAAACTTGTAGATAAATCAGTCTGTGTCATTATTAATAAAACAGGTAAAGCCATGGCTATTATAGTTATTAATAAAAAAATTCCATTATTGATTTTATCCTTGAAAACCGTAAATAATTTGGCTAAAAATATTATCAATATTATTTTACTAAGTTCAGAGGGTTGAAATACAAAATACTTTAATTTTAACCAACGCTTAGCATAATTTCTTTCAACACCTATTAGTTTAACCAAAACAAGTAAAATAAGATTAATTATATATAATAGGATATATACTTTCCCTAGAAAATGATAATCAACAAGAGAAACAATTATTGCAATTACCAAACCTAAAGCAATACCAATAATTTGTTTTTTAAATAGGCTTTCATGTTCTTGTTCTACCTGCTTAATTAAAAAGGAACCTATAGAGCTTTGTAGAACAATGAAAAATAACAATGAAAAATCATATTGTTTAAAATTGTATTCCTTAAACTTGAACATTAGCATTACTTCCTTATTTTGTTCTGTTTCTCATCTCTTTAATTGGGATATTAGCATATAATGCTGGAACAGAACCGTTATTTGATTCTGACTTGGTCTCTGTAATTTTAATATCCAATCCCTCAGAGTCTATTTCTATATATTTTGATAAAACATCAATTATATCATTCTTAATTTGTTCCATAATTTCTGGTGAACACCCTGCTCTATCAGAAACCAATACAAGTTTCAACCTGTCCTTAGCAATTGTGCTAGTTCCACGTTTTTTGAAAAAATTAAACAAACTCATTAATTAAGCCTCCTTAGTTTTTTTTACGTATGCCAAATAGTTTTCCGAAAAAAGAAGTTCTTTCATTAAGATCAATTAAAGGTACTTCTTCTCCTGTTATTCTTCTAGCTATATTCATATAAGCAATTCCAGCCTTTGATTCTGAACCAACTAATGGTTCACCTTGGTTAGTTGCAATAACGATATTCTCATCATCTGGAACTACCCCAATCAAATCAATTGCAAGAATCTCACTTACATCATCGCTAGACATCATATCACCTCTATTCACCATATCCATACGAAGACGGTTAACTACAAGGTGATTTGTATATATTTCATGGGCCTCTAATAGACCTATAATCCGGTCGGCATCACGTACAGCAGACACTTCTGGAGTAGTAACTACTAATGACCTGTCAGCACCAGCAATAGCATTCATAAAGCCTTGCTCTATACCTGCAGGACAGTCCATTAATATGTAATCAAATTCTTCTTTAAGCTCATCGGACAACTTCTTCATCTGCTCTGGTGATACAGCATTCTTGTCTCTAGTTTGCGCAGAAGGTAGTAAGTATAAATTAGGGTAACGCTTGTCCTTAATTAAGGCATTACGTATCCTGCAATTACCTTCAACAACATCTACAAGGTTATAGACTATACGATTTTCTAAGCCCATAACAACATCTAAATTTCTCAAACCTATATCTGTATCAATTAATACAACCTTTTTTCCTAACATAGCTAATCCAGTACCTACGTTAGCAGCTGTTGTGGTTTTACCAACACCACCTTTACCAGATGTTACAACAATAACTTCTCCCATATAAACTCCTCCTGATTCTAATGCTTAATAATCTTAATATTATTATAAATTAATATAATTTAAGACATTTTTATTTAGTTCCTCAATGTATATATTATCATTTTCTAAAAAAGCAATCTTAGCTTCTTTGCTAGTATCTTCAACAGGATTATCCGGAGAACGAGCAATTACATCCCCGATCCTTATCTGCATAGGTTGCATATCTAGAGCAACAACAAAGGCGTTAGTATTACCACAGGCTCCAGCAAAAGCATTGCCCTTAAGGGAACCAAGTACTATAATGTTTCCTTTTGAAACAACTCTGGCCCCTCGGTTTACATCACCAATTATCACTGCACTTTCTTCAAATTCTAAAGATGCACCAGACCGAAGAATACCTTTATAAAACTGACCAGTATTATTCTCTAGTTCCATTAACTCCTGATCAAGAGATTTGCGAAACAACTCTTCTGTTTCAGTATCATTTTCAACAACACATACTATATGCATATCAGTGTTATTTTCAATAATATCAAGAAGAATTCTTTGCTGGTCATTAGTTAGTTTTCGGCCTTCAAAACTTATTGCCATTTTGGCATCTTTAAAAAATGAACTTGATTCAGTAAATTTATATTTTACAATTTCCTTCAATTCATCAAAATCTAAAGTATCATCTAATACAACGACTATACCATATTTATTTCCTTTAATTATTACAGAATTATTAACATTATTCATTTGTCTCTCCTTTAATCTGAGAAGGCTGCAATATTATGTTCTGGAACAGAAGCCTCATCATTTAAAAGTTCTTCTTTATCTTCCAAATTAAAATACAATTTATATATATCTTTAGCTAGTTCAGCTGCATTGCCAGATGTATGACCATGAGGTATAACTGTAACAACTGAAATCTCAGGCTCTTCATATGGTGCATAAGAAACAAAGAGTGCATTGTTAGAGTTAACCTTACTAACCTGGGAAGTACCTGTTTTACCAGCCACATCAATGCCTAAATCATTATATAATCTATAAACAGATCCGTATGGAACATTAACAACTGAATACATGCCTTTTTGTATGCTCTCCCAAGTGCTAGCTTTAAAACCTGATAACTTTTTATCTATAATGCCTTTATTATCCATAATAATATTATTGTCTTTATCTGTTATTTTATCCAATAATGTTAGTTTATAATTAACACCGGTATTAGCAATTGTAGTTACATATCTAGATAGTTGAATAGGTGTATAAGCATTAGTACCTTGGCCTATTGCCGAACGAACAACGTCATTATCTGAGATACGTGGGGATGACTCATATAATTCTACACCTGATTCTACACCAAGACCTAAGTCCTTAGCATATTTCTCTATACGATTTAAGCCTAACTGATCGTTAAAACGACCTGAACTTTCTGTACTTAAACGGTAACCTAATTCATAAAAATAATAGTTACAAGATACCCTAATGGCTTCGGGCATATCCACCAGCCCATGGGAGCCTGGATGTATATGACATTTAACTGAAGGGGTAATCTTATCAAACACCCCTAAATCCCTAATCTTCTCATATGGTGTAACTACCCCTTCTTCTAAACCAGCTACTGCTGTAACCATCTTAAATGTAGAACCTGGAGCTGTTCTTTCTGAAAGTGGTCTATTTATAAGGGGCTTGGTACTGTCATTTAATAACTTTGAATAGTAGTCTGGATCGACTTTATTAGCAAGCATATTATTATCATAGCTAGGATAAGTAACTAAGGCCAATACATCACCATTATTTACGTCAGTGATTACAATTGAACCACTAGAAGGCTCTAAGGCCAGCATTGCAGGAGTAATCTCCAAGCTCTTTATCTTACTTATCATAAAATTGTAAGCTGAAAGGTTTCCAGCCTTAATTCTATTAATGTCATCCTCTCTATATTCTAACACATTTTGTTCAAATAATAAAAGACAAATTTCACTTCCTGTTAACCGATAAGAGAAAATAAGATGACGGTAAATTTGCTTATGAAATATTGGGTCATTAATTAATATGTTTTTGCCAAAATCTATAAGTTTTTGATACAATTCATCTGAAGTATTATAATCTGATTCCACTCCTAACTTGGCCAAATCAACATAATTATTGGTTAAAGTGTAATTCAAAAATTCACTTAATGAAATTCTATTTCTTTTAAAAGAGGCAAATGTACTATCATTATCTGGAATCTTACTTTCTAGGATTATTCCATTATTTTTAAGGACCCTATAGAAATAGTCAAGATACTCTTCCATATCTCCAGCCATATTATTAGTGATGGTATTGTCTGGGGATAAAAATGTATCTAATTGATTAAATACATCATCTAAGTTATCAAGAAATTTCTGATATACTATTTTCTCTGTTTCACCAGCCTTAGAATTAGTAAAATTATTAATGTCGATAATGTTATTATCAATTAAAGCATAGTAAACTTCGTAAATAGGAATTAAAATATCACTGGCGCTTTCCCCTTTTGAACCATAATTCATATCAGGCTGTATCTTATCAATTAAAACACCTGCAATTCTCTTCTCTAATATATGGTATGAGGACTTTTGTAAATCAGCGTCAATAGTTATATATATATCATTACCTGCTACAGGCTCTACCCTATCCACAACTCCTGTTACCCTACCATAAGTATTGGTGGAAACAATTTCTGAGCCCTTTATTCCCCCTAGTTCCTTTTCAAATTCTTTTTCAAAACCAGTTTTACCAATTATATCCGTAGAGTTATAATAATCATCAGTCGCACTATTATATTCTTCTAATTCATTAGCACTAATTAGGCCAGTATAGCCAAGTATATGGGCAAAATATGGACTGTCATGGTAGATACGATGGGTTTGCTGCTTTATAGTTACCCCTGGCATATTTGCACTATTTTCCATTACTGCAGCAACAGTGGTGTCTGATACATCAGAAGCTACTGTTATCTGGAAGTATTTTGGATAATTACAAAAGAGAGCATACCGGATGCTCATTATTTTAAGTGTTTCTTCAATGGTGTAGTCATCTGAAATGCCAAACATAGTCGTATAACTATCTCCGGTTCCCCATTTAAGAAAGTTATAAACCGCTTTAGCATTGGATTCACTTTGTTCCTGGGTTAGTTCACCATCTTCTAAGACATAGGCATAAACATTTTTCTTAAAGCGTGTTAAAGCTGAACCGCTTATATTAAACCTAAAATCACCATTACCCATGTAATCAATATAAAATTCATTATCTAAAGAATCATTATTCCCTTCAATAATGTTGATTAACTGATGAATAACTTTATTTCTATCTTCATTAGAGGTGATTAAATTACTATCTTCCATAACTACTGAATATGTTAAAGCATTAGAGGCTAATAGCTTGCCATTACGATCATAGATATTCCCTCTAGTACTTTTCACTTCCCTTGTTTGTGTTTGTCTATAATCAAACTCTTCTGCATAAGTAGGTCCTTCTACAATCTGCAAAGTGAATAAACGATTTATTATAAGCCCAAACAAGACCAAAAAGACTAAGGCAATAGGAATTAATCTGGATTTTAATATTTTTTTAAGACCATCTAGAAAAATATCAAACAAAATTTATGCCTCCTTATTATCCATATGATTTAACCAATTATTAATCATATGTAAAATTTTATAAAGAAATACAGATATAACAAGTGTGTATATAATTTCAGGCACAATAAATCTTCTAAAATAATATAGGAAATTCAATTTACCACGAAGTAAAAATTCAAATATATAGTATATAAACCTATACAAGAAGGTGGCCAAACCTTTGAATAAATTTTATTAGCATAGCCTACCAAGTATCCAATTAACATATATATTAAGGCATATAAGCCTATTACACTTCCAAACATAATATCTGATAAGAGTCCACTAAAGAATCCAACAAGTAATCCACTTGTTCGCCCCTCCATATAAGCGGTTGAAACAACTAGTATTATCATTAGATTCGGTATAACTCCAGCTAGTTCTGCAAATTGGAACATGGAGCTTTGTATAGTAAATAATATAAAAATTTCTAGAAAATATACAATAAAACGTTTCATCTTAAAACTCCAATCTTCCCTCCGCTTTAATAATTTAATTATCAATTAATGGCTCTTTAAGTTCTGTTATTATCAGCACTTCTTCTAGTTTTTCAAAATCAACTACAGGAGTTAGGTAGGCTGTTTTAGTCATATTACTTGAATCTAGTTCAATATTACTAACGTATCCAATAAGTATACCTTGGTGATATTGATCACTTATATGGGAGGTAACAACCTCCTCACCATCGTCTATATCTGCATCTTTACTAATTAGTCCTACCCTAATTTTACCCGACTCCATTAGCTTTAAATCTCCATTAACAATGCAGGTGTCTGAAGTACTTATAAACATACCACTAACACTGCTTTTATCATCAATAATAGAGCGAACTTTTGAGTAGTTATAATGGGCTTCCGTTATTATACCTGCAAGTCCATTGCCAGAAAGGACATTCATCCCCTCTGCTAATCCGTCTTTAGTACCTTTATCAATAAGAAAGACATTGTACCAGTTGTTTAGATCCTTACCTATTACCCTAGCTGCTACTTTAGGATAGTCAAGGTATTTTTGATCCAATTCATAAAGATCTCTTAATCCATCTAACTCATACTTGTCCTGTAATAACATCTTATTTTCATAAGAAAGATAAGCCACCTGACTTTTAAGTTCCTCATTCTCATCTATAAGAGAATTGATGTTTTTGAAATTATCCATTTTATCAGAAATAAATCCCCCAACCCTATTAATGCCTCCTTGCATTGGTGTTACTACGGTTCCAACAGCAGATTTAATGGGATACATCTTCTCTTCAAATCTAAAAGATAAAACTATTAGAACCATGCATAGAACAGCAATTCCAATTAGTAGGTGTTTTGGATTTATATGAAATTTCTTCTTACGTCTCATAACTACTCATAACTCCTAATTAGATAAATTTTAGTTTGCAAAGGTCTTAGGCTTTAGGGCTTTAGCTAGACTTGCCAAATTGGCATCTTCTAAAATATTATAAAGACCATTTACAACTGTGAGGGACGGCTCAGGGCAGATGTTTACCTTTAAACCAGTTTCTTTATGGATTAATTCATCCAAGGCAAATATCTTAGCAGAGCCTCCTGTAACAAATATTCCACTATCTATTATATCAGAGGCTATCTCTGGTGGAGTTCTTTCTAATATCAGTTTAATAGAGTCAATAATGGAATACAAATGCTCTTGTATTGATTCATATATAGAGTCAGATGATATTTCTCTCTCCATAGGGAGTCCAGTCACAACATCTCTTCCATATATTTTAACGCTGGCATTGGCAGTTGGATATGCATAAGCCAGTTTTACTTTAAGATTTTCAGCAGTTTTATTACCAATATAGAGATTGTATTTACGTTTCACCATGTTTTTGATGGATTCATCTAGTTGATTTCCACCAACAGGTATTAATCTTGACAGGACAATTCCCCCAAGTGAAAGAATTGATACTTCCGTGGTGTCAGCACCAATGTTTACTACCATGGCCCCTCTAGCGGTCATTATGTCAAGTCCTATACCTACGGCATCTGCTATAGGTTTTTCTACGAATTTAATCTTACCAATCTTAAGATTAGAACTAGAGATTAGGTCATAGAAGGAAAGTTTTTCAACTTCAGTAATATCAGTTGGAATTGCAACAATATAGTCAGCAGATCCAATTCTTTTTGATTTATTAATACGATACATAAAATGTTTTAATAATAATGTCATATCTGCCACATCTGCTATAACCCCAGACCTAACAGGATAGGTTACCTCAATATTAGAAGGTGCCCTCTCAAACATCTCGTAGGCCTCGTTGCCAGATGCAATAATATCCTTTTTGTCAGCAATAGCAACTATATTAGGCTCGTTTAAAACAACCCCTTTACCCTTTCTACATATTTTAATTACATTAGTACCAAAATCTATTCCAAAAGCTTTAGCAGCCATGGTTTACCTCCTAATTGAACATTTTGTCATCTAAAAAGTTCCTTGTTCTTTTAAGCTTACATATTTATTATCACCAATAATTATGTGATCCAAAAGTGATATTCCAATTAAAGAACCAGCCTCATATAGTCTTCTAGTTACTCTTATATCCTCAGCACTAGGGGAAGGGTCTCCACTAGGATGATTGTGAATCACAATTATATTAACAGCTTCATACTTTAGGGCGCATATGAAAATCTCCCTAACGGGCATAATAGTTGAATTAACTGTACCATGAGAGACAAACTTATCTTTTATAACCCTGTTTTTAGTATCAAACATAATAAGAAGTATCTTCTCTTGAGTTAGATGTCTCATGTCTTGCATATAATAGTTAGCAACACTTTTAGGGCTAACAAGTTTTAAAGCCTCAGTATGCATCTCTTTAGCCATTCTCTTAGTTAATTCTGCAACGCAAAGCAATTCAATAGCCTTCACTTTGCCAATACCAGACACTTGCATTAATTCATTCATTGTTAGGTAATTAAGTCCCTTAAGCCCTGGATAAGTCTTGGATAAATTAAGAACTTCCATAGCTAAGTCAATTGACTTTGAATTTCTTGTACCTGTACGAATAATAACTGCAAGTAGCTCTGCATTAGAAAGATAAGATGCACCATATCTTTCGCACTTTTCATAAGGACGCTCCGACTTAGGCATGTCCTTAATTGTTAGATGTTTCTTGTCTTTGTTCTTTTCTTTCATTGAAATCCTCCTAATTACTTGCTCTCTCCAAGAAATCAGTTGGATCATAAATATTATATCTTCTTAAATATAAATATAGCAATTATAGCACCTATAACTGATGCAATTGTGAATTTAATCCTTAGTCCAAAGCGAAGAACAAGAATGCCTAGATCCAAGGTTACTATTTTACTATTAGGATCGCCAATAGAAAAGTCAATGCCATAATTGAGCCATGATAGGAAATCTATATCTCTAACTAAGTATCCTAAAAAACTACCAAATACTATACCTAGAAGTATTAACAGGAATAAAGCCCACCTATTTTTACTTGTATATTTTGCTTTAGCCAATTTCCTTCATCCCCCTTATCTTTTAGTTACCAATTTCAAACTTATATTATATCTTATCATAGGATAAGCCTTTTGTATATGTGTAATAAGTCTTATTTATGATAATTTTATTAGATTCTTCTCATATAATTTCTGTATAGACATAAGTATACCCATTTTTCCGTGATACCGAGTTAAGCCACCTTGAAAGAAGACTGTATATGGGGGCTGTAATGGAGCATCTGCAGATAACTCTATTGATGAACCTTGAATAAATGTACCAGCGGCCATAACAACCTCGCATTGATAGCCAGGCATCTCCCCAGGTATAGGGGTTACATAACTGTCAACAGGGGCAGCAGCTTGAATTCCTTGACAGAAAGCTAAAACTGCTTCCGGTGACTTTAGGGTTATTGCTTGTATAATATCATGTCTGCTTTCCTTAGAATCAGGCAATACATCAAAGCCTAATCGTTCATATAGGTTAGCGGCATATATTGCTACTTTTAATGCATTAGATGTTACTTGAGGGGCAAGGAAAAACCCTTGAAAAAGGGAGGTATTTAAACCAAGGCTTGCTCCTACTTCTTTACCAAGTCCGGGTGCAGTTAATCTAATAGCTGCATTTTCAACATACTCTTTGCGGCCTACTATATAACCACCTGTAGGCGCTAAGCCTCCACCTGGGTTTTTAATTAAGGAGCCAACACAAAGATCCGCGCCAACATCAGATGGTTCTATGGTTTCAACAAATTCACCGTAGCAATTATCTACCATGCAGATTACATCTTCTTTAATATCTTTAATAAAGCTAATAAGGTCACCAATTTGCTTTACTGATAAAGTTGGTCTAGTGGCATATCCTTTTGATCTTTGAATTTCTATAAGCTTTGTTTTATCATTGATAGCTTTGCGAATATTGTCCAAATCAAAGGATCCATCTGGCAGCAGGTCAACTTGTCTATAGGTTACACCATACTCAGCCAGGGAACCTTTAGCTTCTGTAATTCCAATAACACTTTCTAAGGTATCATAAGGTTTGCCCACAGGAGACAGTATCTCATCTCCTGGCCTTAAGTTACCAGCAAGAGCAATTGCTAGTGCATGGGTTCCACTGCATATCTGAGGTCTAACTAAAGCGTCTTCTGCGTTGAAAACACTGGCATAGACAGATTCTAAAGTATCCCTTCCAATATCATTATAACCATATCCTGTACTTGCTGCAAAATGAATATCACTTAGTTTGTTGTCTTGCATTGCCTTAAGTACTTTAAGTTGATTATATTCTGTTATTTTATCAATTGAATCAAATCTATCTTTCAAATCTTCTTCCGTCTTAGAGGCAAAGTCAAGTACTTTTGAATCAATGCCCATTGAATTGTAATAGTTCTCTAAATCCACCATAAAATTAAGTCCTCCTAAATAAAGTCTTCTAATTCAATATAATCCCACATCACATAAATAGTTGACATAATATTATTATGTCAACAAACTCTTATCAAATAATAATTCCTTCATATGGGATAGTATATTTTTGTCATTTGTATAATCTTCTTTGTTAATCCAATTTATATTTTCTTCCCGTCTAAACCATGTTAATTGTCTCTTGGCATAATGACGGGTATCTCTTTTTAATAAATAAATAGCCTCTTCTAAAGTTCTCTCACCTAGAATATAAGGAATGATTTCCTTGTATCCAAGACCCTGCATGGAAACCAAATCTTTTGTGTAACCACGATCAAGTAGGGATTTCACCTCATCAACAAGCCCTTCTTCAAACATTTCATCCACCCTTAGGTTTATGGAATTATAAAGCTTTTCCCTATCCTTGTTCAATACAAAGTAGCAAAAATTATAAGGAGATGTCTTTTCTTTTTGCTTTTTATTATGATCAGACATTAACTCTCCTGTCTCTTTATAATATTCCAGGGCCCTAATTACCCTTTGCAAATTATTAGGATGAATAGCTTTGGCACTTTCAGGATCTATCTTCTCTAATTGCTTGTGAATGTAGTCCCTTCCCTTTTCTTTAGCAAGTTTCTCTAACTTATTCCGGTAAGCATAATCATCCTCAGCTTCCTTAAAATCTATATCATAAAGAACCGCTTGAATATAGAAACCAGTACCACCAACCAAGATAGGAATCTTATTTTTCTCGTATATTTCAGATATATATTTTTTAGAATACTTTTGAAAAGTTACTACATTGAACTCTTTATCGGGTTCAAATTCGTCAATTAGGTAATGGGGAACACCCTCCATTTGCTCAGGAGTGATCTTATCAGTCCCAATATCCATATATTTATAAACCTGCATAGAATCAGCTGATATAATCTCACCATCAATGGCTTTAGCTAGTGATATTGAAAGAGCTGATTTACCTACAGCTGTTGGTCCTGTTAATATAACTAATGGTTTTTTCTTCATATTACACAATCCTTTTAAATTTCTTCTCTAATTCATACTTACTAATTGATATAATTACAGGCCTCCCATGGGGGCAATGATAAGGGTTATCTAGTTTTAGTAACTCCTCAATCAATTGATTAGCCTCTTGTATGGAAAATGAATGGTTAGCCTTAACAGCTGCTTGGCATGACAGGCTTGCAACCTTT
>CAYOAJ010000028.1:11109-13588 GCA_964401895.1 uncultured Herbinix sp. | reverse complement strand
TAATTCCTTAGCATATTTTTTATATATACCTTCAGCTTGACGCTCACTTTGTACATAGGGACCATAACCTCCGTCTTTGTCTGGACCTTCATCATGAGTTAGTCCTGCACTTTCCATAGTACGATAAATAATGTCTAGTGCCCCTTCAACAATACGTTCCTGGTCTGTGTCTTCTATCCTAAGTAT
Organism: uncultured Herbinix sp.; assembly: GCA_964401895.1. Lineage (GTDB taxonomy): Bacteria > Bacillota > Clostridia > Lachnospirales > Lachnospiraceae > Mobilitalea. The sequence continues at coordinate 13,402 of CAYOAJ010000028.1, read as the reverse complement.
AAAGCTTCCGCATTCATGTTTTGCTATCAAATATTCATATAATGCTGTTCTTAAATTCCCAACATGCATCTTACCTGTTGGACTTGGAGCAAATCTTGTTCTAATCTTAGCCATTAATATGTCCTCTCTTACCACAATAATTTTGTCTGTCCTTAAACCTATATGTTAAATTGATTACCCTCTAACCATACAACTCCACCTAAACCTCCACCCTCAAGTAATCCAGGAAGTGCAGGTAGTACGGTAGACATAAGCCAATATGCCAATATAAAAGATATTATGAGAAAAATAAGCGTTGCCCTGGCCCAGTTTTTCCTGGTTTCTTGTACATCACTAGCAAATCCCCAATATATACATAGGCCCACAAATACATATGGACCTATAAAAGGTATAAAGGGTATCCCCAAGGTAAGCAGCCAATTTAAAAAAGAAATTGGTTTGTCTTTAATAGCTTTTCCACTGGACTCCTCATCTACTTGCTCAAATTGTGGTTCTTCTTGTTTTTGTTTTGAAAATATTTCTATATTTATATTCTCTCTGAAAGAGTTTCCACAATAAAAACAATAATTAGCCTCTTCATTTGGGCTCACTCTTCCACATGATTCACATGTCATCTACTCACCTCATCTTAACATTTGTCATATATTATAACACAATTATGTCAAAAAGCAATTACCCTTCTGATCTCATTGCCTCAATTGCACTAATCCTTGTGGCACGTCTTGCTGGAAAATATCCAGAAATAAGACCCACAACAACAGATATGCCTATGGCTAAGAAAGGTAGGTAAGGTGGTATTACAGAATATGTTATTGCTTCAGCAGTCTCATAAAATTGCTGGCCGCCCATTAAGGCACCGAATATTGGCTCTCCATACTTATTAATAAGCCATGATGCAAAAAAGCCTAGTATATTACCAAATACACCTCCTAAGAAGCCAATCATACCAGCTTCAAAGAGAAATAGTCTTTTAACATCCCTAACCTCTGAACCTAATACTTTCATAATACCAATCTCTTTAGTTCTCTCATATATAGACATTACCATTGTATTAGCTATTGATATTGATGCAACTATCATTGCAACAGCACCTAATACGAGTAATACCATCTGCAGAGACTGAGAAGATTCTAATAAAGGTTTAACAAATTGCATATTACTATATGATGAAAAACCCATATTATTTATTGCTTCTTGTACCTCTTCCACATTCTCAATACTGTCAACATTCAATTGAACTTGTTGGTAATTGTCCAGAGATTGTATAGCTTTTTTTCTATCTTCTAAGGATAAGGTGTTGGCATACTTTAGATATATCTCCTTAAAGTAGTCTAGATCCATATAGCTTCCCCAGTCAAACTCAGCCTTAGTCTCCACCATCTTGGATATATTATTAAGAGGAAGGGAAAACTCCTTTTTCCTATCATTCGTTGGATACTCATCAAACTTAAGAATTAGTTTTTCCCTTTCAATATCTACATCTATGGGTTGCCAACTCATCCCCATTGCATTAGGGTCATAAAAATAACTAGGCTCCCCATATCCAAATATAATCTGAGTATTGTCCTCTTCAGATGGATATTCACCATATTCTAATTCAGGAAATTCAAACTCCTCAAAAAGTTCTCTGTCCATTGCAGTAATATATGCATATCCCACATACTTTCTTGTTTCCAGTCTAACATTTTTACTTATAACTGGACTTACAGCCTTAACATGATCAATTGTCTTTAATTGTTCAACAAATCTATCATCTAACTTCTGCTGTTTCATATCAACCCAGTTGCCTTCCTCGTCATATATATCTCCATATGTGTTTACAGTTATGGTGGTTAGACTTCCTCGTTCTATTAACTGGGAGTCGAAATTTTTCTCAACTCCCTTTCCTATTGATATCATTATGATAATAGATAAGGAACCAATAACAACACCTGATACTGTAAGGAAGGTTCTAGCCTTCCTACGAGTAAGGTTCCTAAGACCCATTTTAATTAGATCACTAATCCTCATACAACTCAATCCCTTTTTTGATTTTGAGTCTTGCAAGTAAAGCACCAACTGCAACACCGACTAACAAGACAGCTACTGTTATACCAATTACAAATCCCCAGGATGATAATAAGGGGTCTTTAGGCTCATCCATGTCCATTCCCATGCCCATGTCATAACCCTCTTCGTAATATCCTTCCCCCATGTCACCAAACTCATCATTGTATTCAAAGTCTTCTCCCATTTCGCCAAACTCATCATTGTATTCAAAGTCTTCAAGATCTTCAAAATCTTCTGAACCTTC
>CAYOAJ010000028.1:0-11009 GCA_964401895.1 uncultured Herbinix sp. | reverse complement strand
CAAACTCATCATTGTATTCAAAGTCTTCAAGATCTTCAAAATCTTCTGAACCTTCGAATCCATCTATTCCTTCACCTTCTAGTTCATTAAAGTCCTCTAAACCTTCAAATCCCTCTTCTACACCATCATCTATCATTACATCCTCAGACATGCCCTCTAGGTTGTCAATTACAAGATCTTCTTCTGTTGTTGCTACATTATCTATCAATTCCCTCATTATAAGCCTCCCTTTCTTTTACCATAATTTATATCCTAATACATATCGTCTTCTAGCTTAATAAGTTTCTTTTTGTGTATACTTATAATTATCTTTCTTGTAACAGCTAATGCAATTACAAAGACAACAACTTGAATTATGATAAATGCCCACAAAGGGAGTATCTCTTCTTTTGCCTCTATAATTTCTGGATTAAAAGCATCTTCATAATCATCATAGTCTCCTGGATCCCAACTTTGAGCTGCCTCAACATAAGATTCAAATTCCTTTGTAAATTCTACCTCATCCCCATTGCTGTCCTCGAAAGTAATACGCAAGACTCCTTGTGCCATGCCTTCCATATTAGGGATAACTTCAATCTCTGCATAAGTTCTGTCCCCACCCATTACATTACCTATAAAGTACATATTACCGGTGGAACTCATGAAGTCTCCTTCAACTGTGACAACAACATTGTTTAATACTGATTTACCCATGTTGTAAAATTCAAAGGATAGGGTTGCTGGCATACCCATTGATACAAGACCATCCCAAGAATAGATATTAACGTAATCAACTACTGGCCTGTAGTTTTCTATTGTTTGTAGGTTAAGTTCCAATAGTTTTTTCTCAGTCTTTGTTATCTCATCAAATTTACCTGTTTCATGATTTAATTCCGAACCGACATAATCATATTCAACTTCGAACACTAATGGGTAAGCCCTTGTAGCAGCATCATTTTTAACCTGAAGAGCTAGAGTTTTTTCAACAGACTCATTTGCCCCAATTTTATCAACATAAAAACTATTGCTTCCTCCAGTTAATTTAAATATTGCTGACTCATCCTGTACTAGAGTAACAGTAATGTTTTGTGCAGCTACACTTGGATTTGTATTATATATTTCAAAGGTAAAATTGAAATCTGTTGCTGCCTTTAATTCTTCTATATCACTACTATAGTCACTAATAATTAACCTTGGCATACTAGAATTACCTAAATTGTTCTCTACATCAAGAACTGTAAGAGGAACGTTTGAAACACTTCCTCCGTTGTAATCCACATTAACTGATAACGTATTAAGACCTTCTTTTATACTCTCTGCTACCCTTAATGGAATTACAATTCTTTTCTTCTCTCCAGCCTTTAAAATAGACATATATTGATATGGGTCCGTATCAACTGGTATAAAGCTATTAGGCATTATATCTGTTGAAATCTTTAGATCCGATACATCTACATTACCCTTATTCTCTAGGTCAAATGAAATCTCCAGTCTATTACCTGCTTGAGGTCTTGCTGGACTTTGAACCACATTACTTATAATAAGATTAGTATCTGTATCAACAATTGTCCCTATAATTTCTGGAAACACAGTTTCACTTTCAGTATATTCAACTCCAAATTTATCTTCATAAGTTATATTAAGTTTTAATGGAGTGGATCCAGTATTGTTACTAGAAATCCTCATTGGAATTTCAACTTCTTTTTTCCCATTAGTAGCCATATCCCCGACAGCAATTCCGTCTGAGAAGAAACCCTTCATAAAGCTTTCCCCTGTGATACTGGATTCATCAACAAATATTTTTACATTAGATGCCTTTGAATTACCATAGTTTTGTAAGGAAGCCTTTACTATAAAATTATTTCCTGGCTTTAACTCTCCCTTATAAGATATTCCATTAAAGAAAACATTTGGTGCTTCTTTGTTTTCATTAACATTTACTGATATATTGTATAGAGAATCTTGCTCATCCCCATCTAAATATTTATAAGTAAATTTAGCTTCAATTGTTTTACTTCCTGGTTCCGCCGTGGTAAGAATAGAAACCGGTAGATCTAGCTTGTATTCCTGCCCAGGTCCTAGCTCCCCTATCTTCATGTTTAAGATAGAATAATTGGGTCTAATACCTGTATCTTCATAAGCAAGTTTAATAAAGGTATTACGAGCCATAATTTCACCTTCATTTTTAACTACAAAAGAAAGGTTTGTATTATTTCCTGCAACATTATTGGCCAAATTAACTTTACTAATTGTTAATTGTGCAGGAATTTTTTCCTCTAAAACATATATGTTAAAATTCAGTCTTCCATTAAATGCTTTTCCAGAATAATCAACTGTGAGGTAATCGTAATAAGTACCACTTATGTTTATGTTAATTGGATAGGACTTTATCTTTGCTAATTCCTTAGCTGTTACATCAAATTCTATATAAGCTACACTTCCTCTATAAATTGCAGAGGCGGCGCTTTCATATTGACCTACAACCTGTTCATTAGAAAATATAAAGGGACTATCTTCATCATTGGAACTAACACTTACCTTAGGAGATTCTACGTTAAACCCTGTCACCTTTATAGGCATTTTAATATGTATAGTCTCCCCCGGTTTTATAACTATATCTTCTACTTTCTCTGCAAACTCTACAGAAGGCCCTACTCCCGTTTCCTCTGCAAAGTCAACAGAAGGTCCTTCTTGTGCCTTTACGCCTGTATCATTTCTCAAAACTCCTATTGCCACTATTGTAAACATTAATGCTGCTACAATAATTCTTTTTCTTCTCATAACTAACTCCCTCAACTTCCTTTTTTTTTAAGCAGTTTCTACCTGCTCCTCTTGAATCTTTCCATCAAGAATATGAATTGCTCTATCTGCATATTTTGTTAGACCAACATCATGGGTTACCATAACAATGGTAAGATTATTTTCTTCTGCCATCTTCTTAATTAGGTCCATAACTTCTTTCGTTGTCTTTGAATCTAGGTTACCAGTAGGCTCATCAGCAAAAACAATATCTGGATTACTTATAAATGCTCTAGCAATACCTACCCTTTGTTGTTGTCCACCACTCATTTCACTAGGTTTATGTTTTAGTCTGTTTCCAAGTCCAACTTTAATCAGCATATCTTTTGCTAACTTCCTTCGCTTCTTTGGTTTTACCCGCTGAAACAGTAAAGGAAGTTCTACGTTCTCCAAAGCTGTCATTGTGTTCAGAAGATTATAGGACTGAAAAACAAAACCAAGATTTCTCTGCCTAAACTTTGCAAGTCCATTCTCACTCATCCTGTGTATGTTTTTGCCCTTAATAATCACTCTTCCTGATGTTATTCTCTCTATTCCAGCCATAAGATTTAGTAATGTGGATTTACCTGAACCGGAAACCCCATACAGACAACAAAACTCTCCTTTTTTGATATTAAAAGAAACATCATCTACTGCATGAATCCGTTCATCACCCATTCTATAAACCTTCTTTACATTCTTTACTTCTATTATATTCTCACTTTGATTTTTACTATCCATCTTATCACCTTCCCTCTGGTGGTATCCTCCTAACCCTCTTCTTATACTTTACACTAAATATATTAATTAATATTCATCTCCCCTTTAATTCTTTTTTAATTCTTATAAAGAAATTATTAACTCAATTAACAATTTATTCATATATCTACGAATTTTCTTCTTCACTGACAAACTTAGCAATTACATCTACAGTATGGTTTAAATCAAGAAAATCACTCTTTATACATAAATGATAATTTTCTGCCCATCCCCACTTCTTTCCCGAATGATAATTGTAATAATTAACTCTAGCTTTATCTATCTTTTTTATCTCAGATACTGCCTTATCCTTGTCTAATCCATAATGTTCTATAGCTCTTTTCTTTCTTTGTTCAAAGTCTGCCCAGATATATACATTAACTACATTATCCATCTCTCTTAAAATATAATCTGCACCTCTGCCAACAATAACGCAAGGTCCTTCCATTGCAACCTTCCTTATGATGTTAGATTGAACAAGATAAACTTGATCATCTAAGGAAAGGTGGGAATATCCCGTATCTTGAACTCCATAGGTACTCAAACCCATAGCAATAGAATAAAGAAGACTATTTGTTGCCTTTTTCTCCGCATTTTCAAAAGTTTCTTCTGCAAAACCACTTTCCATGGCGGCTCTTGTAATTAACTCTTTATCATAAAAAGGGATATCAAGTCTTTCAGCAAGCTTTGCTCCTATCTCTCTTCCGCCACTACCATACTGCCTACTAATAGTTATTATTTTACCCATAAAACCACCCCTATCCTTTAGTTTTTATTAGCCTACATATTTTCATAAGTATTATAACACACATTTACTAAATATGGCCAGTTGTTTTACATAAAATACTATTGTTGAACTTTATTAAAGTAAGCCAAACCTTAGGAAAATTCTTTTAATATATGAACTTTCTTGGTAGAGGGATTCTTTTAGCTTTCTGTAGCATTTACTTACATTCCACAAATCACCTTTACTTATTGTATCTCTACCAAATCTAGCCTTCTTAATAGTCTCTATAGAATTATCAAAAGACTGTGATTCTACACAGGAACAATGTTCCTTAAGATAAGCTAGGTTATCCTCTAAACTTCTTTCTTTTTTGGGTAGCTTTCCACATATGTTAAAGAGCTTCTCCATTTCTCCAAATAAAAATATAGCTTTCATATTATTATTTAGAGTATTATATCTATATAAGATCCACTTCTTAAAGGCATAGGCCATAAACCATAACAATGCTACAATCGATGCTAATAAAGCTATCCTGCGTATCCACTCTTTTACAACATTGTTCTGATCCCCTCCACCCATATGGTCTCCATCTTGGTTACTTTCTACTGGAAGTTTTAAATCTTTTTTATCCTCTACTAAGTCTTCTTCATAGCTGTCAGGCCTACTTGTCGGTGTTGGTGGTGGATTAGTGGGGGTGAGTGTGGGAGCAAGTGTAGGAGTAGGGGTAGAAGTAACTTCTTCCTCTGGTTGATCCCCTTCAATGGCAGAAATAATTTGTCTATAGGATGAAGGAGTGAACTCTACAGGATACCATCCCAAACCATCTCTATAAACCTCCACCCACGCATGAGCGTTATAGTCTTTAGCATACACCTCTACAAAAGAAACATCTAATGTATAATCCGTTATACTATGTCTCACTTCCACCTTTTGTTTTGCTAGCTCATCACTCTTGACTCCAGGATTAAGCTTATAACCTTCCACATATCGGGCCGGATAACCCATTGCCCTAAGCATTATGGTTGCCGCTGAGGCATAATGGGAACAATACCCGACTTGATTTTCATATACAAAATATTCTACAAAGTCTTCCCCTTTTGGTAGGACCCCTGGGGAGAGGCTATATTCCGTTCTAGCATGTAGATAAGACCTTATATAATCTATGGCATCATCTAAGCTTTTAATATTTAATTCTGTGTTTCTATCATAAAAATCTTCTTTTATCCTATCTAGACCTTCTATAGGAAGCTTAGTATATAATTCATAAACAAACCTTCTATATTGCAATTCACTTTCTTTAGCTTTATCAATGTAGTTTACTGCTAAATAATCTTCAAATATATCTTCTTCTCCTAGATCTACGGCAAAATAAAAGTTTAGCCAGTATTCATCCACATTAGTTTCTGAAAACTCGTACAAATCCCACATAAAAGATAGCTTATTCACTGAATCATAGTCGGCATAATAGGGAAGATACACATTTTTCTTATTAGAAGTTAAATTCTCTATATACATCTTTCCCTTTGTAAAGTAAACATCATAAGCATAGCTAAGTCTTTTTTCCTCTAATAGTTCAAATGGCATCTTTATAGGATTAAATTTTGGATCTATTAAGCTATCTGTAAATTCTTTATAAGCAACCTTAGCATCTTTACCATGGGGCTCCCACCTATTCCCCTTGTATTCACTAGTTACAAATCCCTTCAGAAAAAGTTCTTCTTCTAATGCAATTTTGGGTAGTCTTATAAGTAATTGCTTAGTAGCTTTGTGTTTTACATCTCCAAAGCTACCTAATTGTCCATGATCTATCCCTCCTGGATGGCCACCTTTTTTAAAGAAAGTAAAGTCTGTATTAGTAATTTTCTCTGAAACATCACTTAAGGTAAAGTCAGACATAAAGGCCTGAATTTCTGCCTTTGTCTGGGGTATCTTATCTATATCTTTATAATCATCTATACCTATAGACATTCTAAAAATAAAATAAAGAAACAGAAAACCCCCACATAATATACAGGCTGTCCGGATACTAACCCTGTGGATTAAAGTATTATATCTATTAGGTCCAACTGTCTTTAATGTTCTTCTAGCCTTATAAAAATATAAGGAAGTAAGAATAAAAATCAGTAGCTGATATTCTGAAGGTACCAAACCTAATGCAAGTGCCATTATAATTGGTATAAATGAAAGGATAAAAGAAAGACCTACCATAATACCTCTTAAAGTTGCAAAAACATATATAAGTATAATAGGTATAAGTACAATTATAATAAGCGTGGTCATATCCCTTATAGCATCATCATAATTGGCGACATATCTGCAAAACTTAAATCCATAATATTCTTCTGCCTTTTTTATTACATTGTTCTCTAATATATAAAAAGCATTTTGTAAAACTTCAAATTTTCTATATAATATAAATAAATAAAATAAGCTAATACTTAAAAACTTAAACAAATCATAGGATGGAATTGAGAACAGGATAAAAAAAGCAAGTACAATTAATAAGATAGATATATTAATAATTGACTTTTTAACATTAAGATCCAAGCTACTAACAAAGATTGATGTGGTATTATAGGTAACTAGTAGGATGAAAAAAAACTGAATAAATTTTATTCTAATTGGAAAAACCTTAGTCTGTTCGTCAGAAATAGAAACTATATCATCCATCCTAATTCCATCTACGCTTTCCTGAATCATAGCTGTGCAGTAGCCCCCTTTATCTTAGACAAATTAATTAATGAAAGACCTATTCCTACTTCTTCTAGCATTTCTTCCAACTTTTCTTCTCTTTCCTCACAAATATAAATTACTTGTCTATTATAAACATTTGCCGTGGATAAAGAATCTAAAGACTCGTTGTCTAATAAACCCGTAACATAAAAGAAGTCTGTGTATTGTTCATTATAATATTGAGCCATATAAGAAGCTATCGAATCCTTTCTTTCCATATGTGGCATTGTATCAAATATGCTTCCCACAGCCTCGTATAAATCTTCATGTTTAGCAACACAGACCCTCTTACATAAATCTATCTCATAGTCATACCAACTAATATAGTGAGTTTGCTTTTGTCTAAGGAGTGAGTAGGATATAGATAAAGCACTTTCTAATAAAGCATCTATTAATTCAAGCTCCCCTTCATTGTTAGCTATATTCATATTAAGAAAAACTACAATAGAACAATCAACTGGTTCACTAAAGTTTTTAACCATCAACTCGTCTTCCTTAATACTCAACTTCCAGTGTATTCTTTGAGGCCTATCTCCTGGCCTATACTCACGAATATCAAAGACTTCCGAAGGATCATCTCCACTTGAGAACTGAGAGAAATAATCACTTTCTATACTTAACATAGACCTATCTCTTAAAAAGTCTTCTGGTAGTTCATATAGATCCGGTAAGACTGAAACCACAAAATCTTTATTAATCTTCTTTTTAAAGGAAAACACATTAAGATAATCATATGCCCTCATTTGTGCCAAAGATACTTTCAAATTTCCAACATGATCTGAAGTAAGCTTACATGAAATATCCAATGTGGTCCTGCCATCTATTGATAAGACTAACTTTTTCTTATATTCCTTTTTAGAATATCTATTAGAACACTCTATAATAAGTCTTATGTTTGACAAGGGAAATATTGTTGGGTTTTTTATCTTTACTAAAATGAGAAGTGGTTCGTTTTTTCTCGTAACATGAACAAGGGAAGATAATTCTACTTTTATCATACTTTTTATATAATAAAGAACAATAAAAAGCAGTATAGGTAAAAAAACTAATGTTAATAAAATAATCCACATTGAGTAACTATTATATAAAATAGCATAGAAGCCAATTATAATTACAATTAAGGGGTAGATAATCTTATTCTTTATCATTATAATCCTTCCTTCATATTAGATAATCCTAGGGGGAGAAATAATACTAAGAATATCATCTAACAACTGGTCCACTGTAACATTATTAACCCTTGCCTTTGGCTTAAGTATCATTCTGTGTGCCACAACATCCTTAAATATTCCTTGAACATCTGATGGGATAACGTAATTCCTGCCAAAGAGAAAGGCTGTACTTTTAGCCATATTCATTAAGGCTAAAGAACCCCTCGGACTTACCCCTAAGTTAACTAGGGGATTTCTCCTTGTCTGCTCTACTAATAAGGTTATATATTCATATATGGATTCCTCTACATATACGTCCTGGACAACATTTTGCATATAAATAAGTTCATGCTTGTTCACAATCTGATTAACATGGTCCAAAGGGTTAACCCCTTGCCTATCCTTAAGAATCTCTATTTCACTCCTTCTATCTGGATAACCCATGGTTAACCGCACCATAAAGCGATCCAGTTGGGACTCTGGTAACATCTGCGTACCAACTGATCCAATAGGATTCTGAGTTGCAATGACGATAAAAGGTTGGGGCACTGGCCTACTAACACTGTCAACGGTTACCTTCCCCTCCTCCATAACCTCTAAAAGTGCTGACTGAGTCTTTGGTGAGGTTCGATTGATCTCATCAGCCAAAAAAAGATTACACATTATAGGTCCAGCCTTGTATCTAAGCTCTTCACCATCTTTATTAAGCAGATAATATCCAACCACATCTGTAGGTAATACATCAGGAGTGAATTGCAATCTATTATGGTCCAAATCCATTGTCTTAGAAAAGGCTAATGCCAAAGTCGTTTTACCAACACCTGGATTATCTTCTAAGAGAATATGTCCTTTGGCTAATATTGCAGAAAGTGCTTTACGTATAATAGTTCTTTTACCAATTACAACTTGGCTAACTTCATCTATAATTTGTATTGCTTTCGAATAACATAAGTCCATTATTAAAACACCTCATCTTTTCTGTAATTGTTGATAATTATATCACAAAATTAACAAATAACAACTAATATGTGTGTTTTTTCTTTCTTCCTATTGACTTTTCTTTATAATTGTTTAGAATTATCTTCATGAGAGTACAAGGGAGGTAGCAAGATTGAATCAATCTAAAAAAACAATTAAAGGCCAGAGAGCCAAGAAAGAGCCAAGAAGACCTATAAATCCAAAAATATGGATTGCTATAATTGCAGCCTTATTTATTCTATTATTTGCAGGATTAATAATTGATGCATTTAATAAGCAAGAAATTATGACTGTTGATGATGAAAAATTATATAAGGATGATCTTCTATATTATTTTTATAATATAGAATTGAACTATGACTATTATACGCAAATGTTTGGTCCATCATATCTTGATATGATATACGATGAATCCACTGGTATAAGAGTTAGGGATGTTGCTAAGCAGGAAATAATAGATGGAGCTCTTTTTAATGAGATAATCTATAGGGAAGCAAAGGCCAAGGGTTATTCCTTAGATGAGGATGACTATGAGCTTATTGAATCTGATGTTGATAACCTAATGGATAACATTATTACAGAAGCAGAAAAGAAAAAAAATAACTTTACAAGAGAATCTCTCACAGAAGTTTTATCAAGAACAGGTTTAGTATTTAAGTATAAAGAAAGCGTAACAGAATCTTTTGACATTGATGATGAAGCCATTAAGGCAGAATTTGACCCAGAAGAGTACAGACAATATGATATTGAGTATTTCTATATCTCTACCCAAACCCCAGACGGTGAAGGTGGGTATGACTCTATAAGCGATGCTGAAAAAGAAGAAGCCAAGGAGAAATTCATACTTCTAACAGCTGATGCTGAAGACACTGAAGACTGGTCTACACTTCTACCTGAAGATGAAACAGATGTGGGATATTTTAGTTCTTCTTTTCTGGCAAAAGATACTTACTTTGAAGAAGATTTCAAAGATATGATGATGTCTATGGACAATGGCGAGATTAGTTCACTTTATGATGCAAGTGATGGTTACTACCTTATTCGTATGGTGGACAACAATTCCACCCAAAGATATGACCAAGAAGTTGAAAGTGCAATAACTGCAAAAGAAGAAGAACTTTTTTACGACCATTATCTTCTAGATGTTTTGCCTAACCATACATTTGAGATGAATAATGACTATCTGTTATCTCTAAAGGTTGGACAACTTACTTTAGATAGATAAAATTCATGCTTTTTGCATAATGTTTTTCTTTTGTGAAATACTAAATGTAGAATAATACATTTGCGAAAGGAGAATATTATGGCAAAGAATAAAAATAGTAATTATAAGAAAAATAATAAATCTTCAAAGAATCAAAATAGAAATAAGGCTAATAATAAAGCTAATACTTCTACAAGAAATACCCATGCAGAAGTACCAGATGACTCCCCTAGAAGGGATGGACCTGGAGGAGAGTAATTATTAACCAGGCAGAATAAGTAAGAATAGCAATGATACAGAATTATGTTTCTGTATCATTGCTATTCTTTTATTATTTTTACATTTATACTGGTATTCTAATATCATAGTGCTATAATTATAATTGAATTCTAAGAAAGGGTTTGGTTTATATACTATGAAGATAATTATTGTAGGTTGCGGTAAAGTAGGAGCATCTCTTGCTGATCAACTTAATCAAGAAGGCCATGAAATAGTGGTAATTGATAATAAGCCCTCCGCTGTTAATAGGATTACTGATGACCTTGACGTCATGGGAATAGTGGGCAATGGTGCTAGTCATATCGTTCTAGAGGAGGCAGGTATCTCTGAGGCCAACTTGCTCATTACTGTTACCAATTCAGATGAGTTTAATCTCCTCTGTTGTTTAATTGCTAAGAAAACATCTGATTGCCATACTATA
>CAYOAJ010000027.1:8765-13625 GCA_964401895.1 uncultured Herbinix sp. | reverse complement strand
TTCCATATTTATATTTCGTTGTGGTATACTGTACAATATAAGTGTTTTTACCCTTATAAAAATTGAATGATCTATGAATTTTAAAGGAATTATTTAAATATAAATCTGTTTATGTTATTATATAGCGGATTGGAGGTTTATCATGTTAGATGAGAATAAGATAAAGCTAATGACAAAGTTATCAATTTACGAAAAGAAAGACGGGAAAGAAGATATTTACTTAAGTAAATATTATAAGACTGATTATGTTAGAATGCAGATGCTGAAATCAATTGTCTCCGTTACTATAGGGTATGTATTGCTTTTGCTAATGTATTTTACCCATAAGATGGAATTTATGATTAAAAATGCTGTGGTGCTTAATTATAAATTGATGGGAGCCTATATTTTAGGTATTTATATTATAATTCTAGCTGTTTATATATTAGGGACAACCATAGCCTACTCAATCAAGTATGATAAGTCAAGAAAGAAGTTGACCCGGTATTTTCGCATGTTAAAGAGCTTAGAAAGGTCTTATGGTAAAGAGGTAACAAGGGAGTCTTAATTTGGGAGGATTATAGATATGATGCAGTTACTTGTATTAAAGGAAAGGGTAAAAACTTTTTATCAAAAATATGATTTGTATTTAACACCTGTGATTAAATTTGTTTTTACCTTGTTTGTTTTTATAAGCATTAATAGTGAGATAGGTTATGATGCAAGATTAACGAGATGGCCGGTAGTATTGATTCTCTCATTGCTTTGTGCATTTACTCCTTCTTCTATTATGGTTTTATTGGCAGTATTAGTATCAACATTACATGTGTTTTCAATATCACCAATATTGTCTATTATTGTATTATTTGTATTTTTAATTTTATATTTATTATTTATTAAATATACCCCAGAGTATGGTTATGTATTGTTAGCAATACCAATACTGTATTCATTTAATTTGCCCTATATTATACCAATATTAATGGGATTGATAGCAACACCAGTTGTAATAATATCAACTAGTTCTGGTGTAATTATATATTATTTGTTCCAGATTATTAAATCTGCAGTCACCATGCAGGTTAATATGACAGTGGAGGATATATTACAACTCTACACCTATGTTATAGATAGTCTTACTAAGAACAAGGATATGATTTCTACAATAGTTATTTTTGTTATAATTACTTTAGTGGTGTATTTTGTTCGTAAGATGTCATTTGCCTATGCTTTTGAAACATCTATTATAGCAGGAGCACTAAGTGGTATTTTAGGATTTCTTATTTGTAATTTGGCGCTAGATTCATCAATTAGAATCTTTTCTATGATTTTAGGAATGTTAATTTCCACTGCTATTGTTTATGTAATTCATTTCTTTGATTTGACTTTGGATTATTCGGCAGTTGAGTACACTCAATTTCAAGATGATGAATATTATTACTATGTTAAGGCTGTACCTAAAGCTATTGTAACAAGTCCACAGAAACACGTTAAGCATATTAACCCAAAGAAGGAACTTGAAGACAGAAGAGAAGATTATAATAGAGATGATTTTATAGATGATTATTATAGAGATGAATTTGAAGATGAAGAGGATTATTAGATCTATTTGACTATAAATTTTGAACGGTTATAACGGGAGTGTAAGGATATGGAGTCCATAAAAAATTTTATAAATGAATATATGATATGGTTATCGATACCTGATATAGGATTTGCAGATGTATTTGAGATTGGGTTTTTAGCATTTATAATCTATCAGATAATTAAATGGATAAAGAACACAAGAGCTTGGTCTTTACTAAAGGGGCTGGCTGTTATCTTGGGTTTTTGGATAATCACTCTTTTTTTTAATTTAAATGTGCTTCAGTGGATTATATCAAATACTATTAGTGTAGGTATTATAGCTTTAATTGTTGTTTTTCAACCAGAATTTCGAAAAGCCCTAGAACAACTTGGCCAGAGGAATATTATAAGGTCAGTTTTCTCTTTTGATGACTCAAGAGATGGAAATGAAATGTTCTCTGATTACACCCTAGATGAGATAGTAAGGACTTCATTTGAGTTGGCAAGAAAAAAAACAGGAGCCCTGATGGTTATAGAGGGTGATATTCTTTTGAATGAGTTTATTAATACAGGAATATATGTTGATAGTGCGATTTCTAGTGAACTATTAATTAATATATTTGAACCTAATACACCACTACATGATGGTGCAGTTATAATAAGAAAGAATAGAATTGTTGCAGCAACTTGTTATCTACCCCTTTCTGATAACATGAGATTAAGTAAAGAGTTGGGTACTAGGCATCGTGCAGGTATTGGAATTAGTGAGATGTCTGATAGTCTTACGATTATTGTGTCAGAGGAGACGGGTAAAGTTTCTATAGCTAAAGATGGCAAGCTAATCCGTAACATTGATGGTGACTATCTACGTGCTAAGTTAGTAGAACTACAAAGGAAAGATGCTAACAATAATAAGAAAATAAAACTATGGAAGGGAAGATCCAAAACATGAAAGATAGGCTAACTAAAAATTTTGGTACTAAAGTGTTATCAATTTTTCTTTCAATCATAGTATGGCTTTTGATTACAAATGTTGAAGATCCTGTAGTTCCAAAAGAGTTCAAAGATGTTCCAGTTAAGCTTCTTAATAGAGATGTTATAGAGGAATCAGGAGAAACATTTGATATAATAGAGAATGAAACTATCAATTTTACAGTTAGGGCAAGGCGGTCTATTCGAGACAAGCTTACTAAAGAAGATTTTGAAGTTACCGCTAATCTAGAACATTTAAATGAGTTTGATGTTGTAGATATAAGAATTACTAGCCCTATCTATGGCAATGAGATAAAAATCACTGAAGGTAATGATTTGAAGATGTCTCTGGAAAGAGAAAAGTTATTTGAAGATAGTTTTAGAGTTGATATAGTAGAAATTGGTCAAGTAAATGAAGATTATGTAATAGGTAATAAAAAATCTGATCCTTATATAATATTTGTATCAGGTCCAAAAGGAAGGGTAGAAAGAATTGACAAGGTTATAGTGGAAGTAGATGTTGAAGGTATCTCAGGCCAAATTTACAGACGGGCCAATCCTAAGGCTATAGACGAGGAAGGAAATGAGATTGAACAATTAACCTACAGTCATAATAATATTTATATAACAATTGACTTGTATGAGAAGAAAGAAATAAGCCTGAATGTTGAAGTTAGCGGAGAACCGGCTTTTGGATATGCTATAACGGATTTGGATTTTGTTCCTAAAAACATTGTAATAGCAGGAGAGAAGAGTGTTCTTCAAGATATTGATAGTATCACTTACACAGAGGACGTGACGGGGATAAATGAATCTGTTTCTAAGATTATTGACTTAGAAGAAGAGTTGCCGGGTGGAGTAATTGTTGTAGGTGACGATAAGACAGCTGCCCTTAGCATCACTGTGGAGAAACTAGAGACAAAGACTATTAATCTTTTATCATCAGATATTGCTTTTAAGAATAAACCCTTAAATAAGAATGCATATGTTAGCATGGTAAGCCCCATTAGGGTTAATGTGATGGGTTCTAAAGAAGATATAGATAAGATAACGAGGAGTACCCTTAAAGCATATGTTGATCTATCCGGCCATACAGCCGGAGGTACATATTCATTGGAGTTACAATCAGATGATTCTAATGATGTAGAAATAATTAATACTCCGCCAATAAATGTTCTAATTGAGGAATAGCTTATCTTGTAATAACAGTTGCATTAGTATAATTATAATGTTATAATCTCTTTTATTACCATTTCACAATTAGTAAAATAGTGGTAATTAATTTCTTAATAAGAGATAAAATATAAGTAGAGGCCTAAGAAAGGATTTGATTATTATGGGGCTAGAGTGGATAATGTAACCTTATTTATTGTGAAAATATATAGCGTGATTTATCGACTCCGTAGTTTTTGATGACTATTACAAAAAAACTAATCAAAGATAATATGGAGGTAAGTATAATGATGAATTATAATAGATATAAGAAAAGTCCAGTAATTAATTTGCCAGATAGACAGTGGCCTAGTAAGGAAATCGAGAAAGCACCTATTTGGTGTAGTGTAGACTTAAGAGATGGTAATCAAGCTTTAATTGAACCTATGCTTGTTGAGGAGAAAATTGAGTTTTTTGAACTACTTGTTGATATGGGTTTTAAGGAGATTGAGGTGGGTTTTCCTTCAGCTTCTAAAATCGAGTATGATTTCTTAAGGCAATTAGTATTGCGTGGATTAATACCAGAAGATGTAACAGTTCAAGTCTTAGTTCAATGTAGGGAAGAATTATTAGAAAAAACATTTGAGGCTTTAGAAGGTGTTAATAGAGCTGTTGTCCACATATATAATTCCACTTCTACTTTACAGAGGGATGTTGTATTTAGAAAGAATAAAGAAGAAATAAAGCAAATAGCTATTGAAGGAACTAAATTAGTTAAGCAATATGCTAAGGACTTTCCAGGTGAGATAATTTTAGAATATTCACCAGAAAGTTTTACAGGAACTGAATTAGATTACGCATTGGAAGTATGTACAGCTGTTCAGGATGTTTGGGGGCCAACTCCAGAGAATAAGATGATATTTAATCTTCCCTCAACAGTGGAGATGAATACGCCAAATGTATATGCTGATCAGATTGAATGGATGAATAAGAATTTTAAGAATAGGGATTCAATTATATTAAGTGTCCATCCTCATAATGATAGGGGGACTGGAGTAGCTACTGCAGAGTTGGCATTGCTTGCTGGAGCTGACAGGGTTGAAGGAACCTTGTTTGGTAATGGAGAGCGAACAGGCAATGTAGATATTCTTACAATTGCATATAATATGTTTTCCCAAGGAATTAATCCAG
>CAYOAJ010000027.1:0-8755 GCA_964401895.1 uncultured Herbinix sp. | reverse complement strand
TAAATATGAACGATTAACAAAGATGAAAGTTCATGAAAGACACCCATATGCAGGTCAATTAGTATTTACTGCATTTTCCGGTTCTCATCAAGATGCAATTAATAAAGGTATTAATGCAATGAAAGAGAGAGAAGATGGCATATGGGAGGTACCTTATCTTCCGATAGATCCTACAGATATTGGTAGGGAGTATGAGCCTATAGTAAGAATCAATAGCCAATCAGGTAAGGGTGGCGTTGCTTTCGTAATGGAATATTATTTTGGTTACAAACTTCCTAAAGGTATGCATAGGGAATTTGCTGATATGATTCAAGAAATGTCAGAGGTTCAAGGGGAGATATCACCAGATCAGATTATGGATAAGTTCCAAACTGCCTACATTGATCAAAAAGAACCTTTACATTTTAGAAGAGTTAGGATAGAAGAGATTCAAGAAGATGATTTATCCCATGCAACCCTTGTTAAATTAGAATATACAAGACATGGTGAACTACGCTCCTTTGAGTCTATAGGTAATGGTCCAATAGATGCAGTACAAAAGGGCTTACAGAAAGAATTGAATCGTGAATTTGAGATACTTGATTATTCAGAGCATGCTCTTTCTGGAGGTAGTAGTGCTAATGCGGTTTCCTATATCCATATGTTAGATCCTAGTAACAATAAGGTTACCTATGGAGTAGGTACTAGTTCAAATATTACAAGAGCATCAATAAGAGCAATCTTTAGTGCAATTAATAGACTTAAAATAAATTAATTTATAGGAAAAACAATGAGACATAGCATCAAATGTAAAAAAATATATGATGCTATGTCTCTCTAGATTTCTTGACTAAGCTTATGGTAAATGCTATAATTTCATTGTTTGACAGACAGTATTATCCACTTAGAAAGGATGCTAATGTGAAGACAGCATTATTGAATTTTAAAAAATACCGTTTTTTATTGGTTGAACTTGTTAAAAAAGATATAAAACTTAAGTACCGTAGATCTTATTTGGGTATCTTATGGACTTTATTAGAACCTATATTAACAACTGTAGTTTTAACTTTAGTCTTCTCTAGGGTATTAGGCAGGGGAGATATTAGTTATCCTGTTTTTGTTCTTACAGGGCGGTTGTTATATGGATTTTTTTCTAAGTCCACCCGTGCATCAATGAGTTCTATTCGAAGAAACAGTGGTATGATAAAAAAGGTTTATGTACCTAAATACATTTATCCATTTTCTACAGTTTTATCAAATTTTATTATATTTTTAATTTCCTTAATAGTACTTTTTGGTGCTATGATTATATTTAATGTAAAACCTACAATCCATATTTTTAAGGGTATAATCCCTATAATACTACTACTGGTTTTATCCTTAGGGGTTGGTTTGATTTTGTCAACTTTAGCTGTTTTCTTTAGAGACTTAGAGTATCTCTGGGGAGTGGCATTGATGTTGATTATGTATACATCTGCAGTATTTTATGATGCAGAAAGTCTTGGATTAGGAAGGAAAGCACAAATTTTTAGATTAAATCCTTTGTTTGATATAATCTTGAATTTTAGAAATGCTGTATTATATGGAAAGCCTTTTGACATGGAAGCTTTAATTATTTCAGCTGTAATAAGTTTTGGGTCTTTAATTATAGGGATAGTATTATTTTATAAACAACAAGATAAGTTCATACTTTATATATAAGGCTTGTAGTTATGTATTAGGCTGACTGGAGGTAGACGTGAGTAAAGAAGTTTTAAGGGTTGAGAATGTAGGTATGAAATTCAACCTCATGGAAAGAAAAGTAGATAACCTTAAAGAATATGTTATAAAAGCGATGAAAAAAGAATTGAGATACCAAGAATTTTGGGCACTTAAAGATATATCATTTACCTTGAACAAGGGAGAACGGTTAGGTATATTGGGGTTCAATGGAGCCGGAAAAAGTACCCTTCTTAAAATAATTGCAGGAGTATTAAAGGCTACAGAGGGAACAGTTACTAGTAAGGGGAAAATCGTCCCCCTATTAGAGCTAGGAGCTGGCTTTGATGCTCAGTATACTGGAGCAGAGAATATATATTTATATGGGGCGGTATTAGGATACCCCAAGGACTTTATTGAAGAGAAATATGATGAGATAGTAGAGTTTTCTGAATTAGGTGACTTTATTAATGTACCAGTTAAAAACTATTCATCAGGGATGAAGGCTAGACTAGGCTTCTCTATAGCCACTGTCGTTGAACCGGATATCCTTATCTTAGATGAGGTTTTATCTGTAGGAGATGCAAAGTTCCGTAAAAAAAGTGAGAAAAAGATTACACACATGTTTGATAGTGGAGTAACGGTTTTATTTGTTTCCCATTCAATTGGACAAGTTAAAAGAATTTGTGATAGGGCCATTCTATTAGAAAATGGACTTTTAACAGCAGAAGGTACTACTAGTGAAGTTGCTGCTATTTATAAAAAGAAGGTTAATAAAAAGTAAATGAAGGGGTTTGTTGGCATGAAAAAAGTTATCACTTATGGAACATATGATTTGCTTCATGTAGGTCATATTAATTTATTAAGAAGGGCTAGGGAACTTGGTGATTATCTTATTGTTGCTTTATCAACTGATGAGTTTAATGCGGGAAAAGATAAAGAGGCCTATCATTCTTATGAAGATAGAAAGCTTATTTTAGAAGCAATCAAATACGTTGATGAGGTTATCCCAGAAGAGAGTTGGGAGCAAAAGGTAAGAGATGTTGTAGACAATGATGTAGATATTTTTGTTATGGGAGATGATTGGAAAGGGAAGTTTGACTTTCTAGAGGAACACTGTGAAGTTGTCTATCTTCCTAGGACAGAAGGAATTTCCACTACTCAGATTAAGGAAGAGTTGCATAATAAATAGGAATGATTATTGTATGAATAAAATAGCTAAAAACATTAAAGAACCCATAAAACGTATAGTTCTATGGGTTTATAATCTATTTGTAAAGCTTTTACCTGTCAGTTCCAAGGTGATTTTATTTGAGTGCAATCTTGGAAGAAGTTATAGTGGTAATCCTAGGGCTATATATGAAGAGATGGTTAGGCAGGGCTTAGATAAAAAGTACAAGTGTTATTTTATCTTTGAAGATACAGAAACTCCTATAGTAGGACAGGCTAAAAAGGTTAAGCGAAAGAGACTTAAGTATTTCTATTTATTTGCCAAGGCAGGTATATGGATATGTGATTCAAGACTTCCTATGTATATTGTTAAACCAGCTGAGACTGTTTTTATTCAAACCTGGCATGGGACACCCTTAAAGAAACTTGGCCTAGATATGGATGATGTTTATATGGCTGGTGAGACCAGTATTGAGGACTATAAGAATAATTTTAGTGAAAACACTAAGACCTGGGACTATCTAATATCACAAAACAATTATTCTAGTGAAATATTTCCCAGGGCATTTGATTACCATAAAGAGATACTTGAGATAGGTTATCCGAGAAATGATGTTCTCTTTAGGGAAGATAATGAAGAAGATATTAGAAGGATAAAAAGGCAGATGGGACTTCCACTGGACAAGGGTATTATATTATATGCTCCTACCTGGAGAGACAATAAATACTATGACCTAGGGGAATATAAATTTGAAAGCTCATTAGACTTTCAAACTCTTAAAGAAGAGTTTGGAGATGATATAATAATATTAGTTAAGAATCATTATCTTGTGGTGGACCATATAGATTGGGGTCGATATGAGGGATTTGTTCGCTCGTTTGATACAAACCAAGATATATCAGACTTATATCTTGTATCTGATATTCTAATCACAGATTACTCTTCAGTTATGTTTGATTACAGTATACTAAGAAGGCCTATAATCTTTTATTGTTATGACTTAGAAGAATATAAGGATTCATTAAGAGGCTTTTATTTTGATTTTGTAGAAGAAGCTCCTGGACCTATTGTGAAAACTACAGAAGAGTTAATTGAGGTTCTGAAGAACTATCAAGTAAAACTTTATGAAGAAAAATATTATAAATTCGTAGAAAAATATAATCACTTAGATGATGGTAATGCCTCAAGTAAGGTTGTAGAATTAATTGAAACTCTAGTTAATAGTAAGGAAGAATAAATATGAAGACGCTGGGATATTATATATTTGCTATAGTATACTACCTATGTAAACCTTTACCTGTTAAGAAAAAGAGGGTTCTTTGTATTGCAAGCCATGATGATAGGAAGGGTAGTAATGTGAACCTAGTCAGGGTTGCATTGGAAGAGAAAGATTTAGGCTATAGCTTCTCATCTATTAGTAAAATTCAGATTAGGAAAGTAAAAGAGTTTACCAGTATAAAAGCTCTATTATCATTCTTTATAAAAAAACCATATCAAATGGCCAGGGCAGAGATTATCTTAATGGATAATGTGTTTCTTCCTATGGCTTTTTTACGTGTGAAAAAGAATACAAAGGTTGTGCAACTTTGGCATGGAACAGGAACTATCAAAAAGTTTGGGCAGGATGTTAATACAGGTAGGCTAGGAAGGTTGGAGAAAAAGGCTAATGAGAATATAAGCCATCTGATAGTTAATTCTCAAGAGATGAAAGACCTATATGCAGGAGCTTTTGCAGTAAGTAAAGACCGTATATATCCTATAGGTTTGCCTAAGACCGATCTAATGTATTACCATCTGAACAATGATTTACATAAGGCATCTATCTATGACAAGTATTCTATTCCACAGGATAAAAAACTTATACTTTATGCCCCTACTTTTAGGGACTACCAAGTATCAGATGATGGGGGAGAAAAGGATATAAGGAATATTATTAAGGAGATGGCTTTAGAGATTCCAGATGAATATTACCTTGGAGTTAGGTTGCATCCCTTTGTTGCTAATGATTTTCTTGAAAATGAATCCACAGGTATTAATGACAAAAGAATTATTAATATGTCTTTTGAAGAGGAAGGGCCCTTACTTGTGGCCTCTGATATTTTAATTACAGATTACTCTTCAATTATTTTTGAGTATTCTATAATGGAAAGACCTATGATATTTTATGCATATGATTTTGAAACTTATAAGAATCATGATCGGGGTTTCTACTATGACTATGAGTCTTATGTTCCTGGTCCTATTGTAAGGACAAGCCAGGAATTAGGCCAGCTTCTTGTAAGTGGTAACTATCCAATGGATATAGTTAAGGAATTTAAAGAAAAAAACTTCCCGTACTTAGACGGGAAGGCTATTCATAGGTTATTAGAACTAATATGCGTTCTTTGAGATAAAAGTTCTGAAGATTGTTAGAAACAAAATCTTAAAATCTAGTCCAAGGGTCCAGTTTTCAATATAATATAAATCATGCTCAATTCTTTTTCTTATAGAAGTATCACCGCGGAAACCATTAATCTGCGCCCATCCAGTCATTCCGGGAAGGACTTGATGTTTTATCATATATCTAGGAATTTCTTCTTTGAATTTTTCTACAAAGTATGGTCTTTCAGGCCTAGGGCCAACAAGGCTCATCTCACCTTTAAGTACATTAAAAAGCTGGGGTAGTTCATCAATGCTTGTCCTTCTTATGAATTTACCGAAGCTTGTAACCCTAGGATCTTTAGGGGTTGTCCAAGCCTTTTTCTCTTCTTCTTTAGGTTGAATCTCCATGGAACGGAATTTATACATCTTAAACTTCTTGTTGTGCCTACCTATTCTAGTTTGTTTATATATAACAGGGCCAGGAGAGGTGGCTTTTATAATTATGGCTACTATAGCCATAGGAATTGAGAAAATAATAATTGCTATAATGGAGCCAAAAAAGTCGAATATACGCTTGGTTATACGGTTGTGTGTATTGCTAAGAGGTACATTTCTAATATTAATAACTGGTAGACCAAAAACATCTTCTATATAGGGTTTAGTAGGAATAAAGTTATGATAATCAGGTATAAACTTGGTATGAACCCCAGATTTCTCGCAAATAGATACGATTTTCTCTAACTTATTATACTCATTAATATTTAAACTTATAGCTATTTCATCATAATTTTCCTCGGCTAGAAAGTCCTCAAGCTCATCAGTAGAGCCAAGTATTTTTACCTTTCTAAAAATAGTATTGTTCTCCAGGTTATCGTCAAGAATTCCGTGTATATAATATCCCCATTGAGGATTACCTAGTATTCGATCTATATAGGATTCAGCGGCCTTGCTATAACCTACAATTAAAACATGTTTTAGATTTTTCCCTTTAGCGCGTCTTTTTTTAATTATGGCGTAAAAAACATTACGAGATATTATTGCTAATAAAACATTCAAGATGTAGAACATAGCAAAAAAGGAACGGGAAATATGCAATTCCTTCTCTAGATACAAGGTAGAGAAGAAGAATGCGATTCCTAAGGTATTAGCTATAATTAGCTGAAAGAAGACGGTCCATCTTCTTTGGCCCATTTTAGGGCTATAAAGATTAGAATAATAGTAAATAATCATGTATAATGGAACAATAATTATAAGCCTCTCTGCATAAACAGATAGGTCATAGAAGTCTCCTCCATCAACAGAAAAAACTGACAAGTCCTCCAAAGGACTATAAAATCGTAAGTAATATGCCAGTAAATAGGCAATCACTATTGTAAATGCATCTAAAACAAATTGAATTCTATTGAGCATTTTTTGATTATCTTTAATCATATCTCCACCAACTTTTATTATTTATTTTATATTGTTGACTTCCTTAATATGATACATGATAATTGACTTTGCAACAAGTCATAGTTTTTTTAATAATATTTCACAATCTTTACACATACTCTTGTTACATTTAATATAAGAAAAAAGAAAACTAAAATGATCAAAGGAGAGTGCCTATATGGATGATAATTATAAAAAAGATGAGAATCTAGAAGAAAAGAAGCCAGATTATACTTTCTGGGCAGAGCAGATTAACAAAAGCACCCCTGATGAAGAGGAGAGGAATCCTTCATACTATAGTAATTATGAGGAGAATTATCCACGGACTGAGGAAGTTATTGTACCTAAGCCTGAGAAAAAGGGTAAAAAAGTTGGTAAATTCATATTGAAAGCTTTGCTTTTTGGGATTATAGCAGCAATGACTTTTATAGCTGTTAATTTTGGATTTAATAGGCTTAATCCTAATACAGGAGATGACAATTACATTCTTAGTATTGCTGGTGATAGTGATAAGGAAGATAAGGAGAAATTAAAGATTGCAACAACTGAAGCAGGCTCGGTAGATGTTGTTCATTCATCTAAAATCTCCAGTGTAATTGAAGAAACAATGCCATCAATTGTATCCATTCGCAGTATTACAAACCAGCAAAGTTTTTGGTTTGGAGTTGAAATTCCTTCAGGAGGAAGTGGTTCTGGAATTATAATTGCTAAGAATGAAGATGAACTTTTAATTGCTACTAATAATCATGTGGTTGCGGGAGCTGATGAGATTATAGTAACATTTTCTGATGGATCAGAGACATCTGCAGTTATTAAAGGAACTGATGCAACAGCAGACCTAGCAGTAATTAAAGTTGATTTGGCTGATATTAATCCAGATACATTAGAAGTAATTAAGATAGTTAAGATGGGGGATTCTGACGAAGTAAAGGTAGGCGAGATGGTAATTGCTATAGGAAACGCCTTAGGCTATGGCCAATCTGCAACAGTGGGTTATGTAAGTGCTAAGGAAAGGGAAGTTCAAGTATCAGATAACTATACTTATAGAACTATGGTACTATTGCAAACTGATGCAGCTATTAACCCTGGTAACAGTGGAGGAGCTCTTCTTAATCTTGAAGGTGAGCTCATTGGAATAAATACCGTTAAATATGCTGATTATAAGGTTGAAGGAATGGGATTTGCAATACCTATATCCAGGGCAGAACCGATTATTAATGAATTGAAAAACCGTGAGATACTTATGGCAGAAGAACAAGGTTATCTAGGAGTGCTTCCAACAGATGTTACAGAGGAAATATCAGAAGCCCTTAATATGCCAATAGGAGTATTTTTAACAACAGTAGAAGAAGGTAGTGCTGCAGATAAGGGTGGCCTAAAAGAAGGAGATATCATAACAAAGATTAATGACATTGAGATAACATCTAGTGATCAGCTTAGAGAGATGATATCAAGCATACGGGCTGGAACAGAGATAGATATAGACTTTATGAGAAATGAAGGCGGAACTTTTAAAGAAAGGTCTACTAAAGTGACCTTATCAGCAAGACCATAAAGATGTCTTTAAATTTAAGAAGAGAAGGCTTAGTGAGGGGAGTTCAGTTCCTTACTGAGCCTTCTTTTCTTATGGTATAATCTAATCTCTATTGATATAAAAATTCCACCATTGTATGATAAGAAAAGATAAGCTATAATAAAGTAATATCTTTATAAGAGATAAGCTAACAGTTTCAATGTTTATATAGATACTAAGGAGGTTTTCAAGTGAGTAAAAAAGATGATGTAATTGATGATGTTAATAATGATAACATAGAAAAGATTTGTTACCTTTGTAGGAGACCTGAGAGCAAGACAGGTAAAATGATAGAAATCCCTAACAACATAACAATTTGCTCAGATTGCATGCAAAGGACCTTTGATACAATTAGTAAGGGTAATAACCCTTATATGAAAATGATGGGCTTTAGGTCAACTAAGCAAAGTGAGCCTGAGAAAGCCAAGAAAAGCAAAAAAGAAAAAGAAGAGGAAGAGATAGTATTTGATAGAGAAAAACTTCCCGCACCTCATAAGATTAAAGAAGGTCTTGATGAGTATATTATTGGACAAGAAGAGGCG
>CAYOAJ010000026.1:1310-14010 GCA_964401895.1 uncultured Herbinix sp. | reverse complement strand
AGTCTTTAGGCTACATGGTGATCGTGAACCACAATCTGAGCCCCTTGGAGATAGTGGTGGTGGCTTATGTGGCAGTGGAGCTGACAATGAAGTATGGAGTTATGGTGAGGAAGCATATGAGATTTTTAAGAAGTACATGTTTATCCGGGAAGAGCTAAAACCATATATCAGTAAGATCATGGAAGAAGCCCATGTGAAAGGCACCCCCGTTATAAGGCCGCTATTCTATGATTATCCAGAAGATAAAAACGCTTGGGAAATTGAAGATCAATATATGTTTGGTCCAGATATACTTGTAGCACCTATACTATATGAGAATATGAGATCAAGGAAGGTTTATCTACCAGAAGGTGTAGAGTGGAGAAATGCCCATTCTAACCAAGTATTTAAGGGTGGACAATGGGTGGAATGTGATGCTCCACTAGATGTTATTCCACTATTTATTAATAATAAATCAGATATTAAAATTACTTTATAGTTTGTCAGACTATCTACAGTGTGGAAATAATTTGTCTTTTGTTGTATAATAGAGAGAAATAATTTATCAAGGAGAAAAAACCATGAAGAAGATTAATATTGCTGAAGGTATAGATATGTTCACAATGAATGTGAGTGATATTCTTTTTGAAGGAATCTGGGATATTGCTAATGGGGTAACCTTGAATTCCTATGTGGTAAAAGGTGATAAAACGGCTATTATTGATGGTGTTATAGGCTGGGAAGGAGTATCAGACAGCTTATATGACCATCTTAAAGAAAATGATATAGATCCAAAAGAGATTGATTATCTGATTGTTAACCATATGGAGCCAGACCACTCTGGATGGATACAAGATTTTAAAGATATCAATGATAAGTTTACAATTATTTGTACAGATAAAGCGGCCAAGCTTGTTTCTTCCTTTTATGGCGAAACCATAGATGTTAAAGTGGTGGAAGAAGGGGATAAATTAGACCTTGGAGCAGGGAAGGTATTAAGTTTCCATCCAGCACCAAATGTCCATTGGCCTGATACTATGTTAACTTATGAAGAAAGTAGTAAGGTTCTCTTTTCTTGTGATATGTATGGTGCTTTTGGAAAGATGGAAGGCCACTATTTTGATGATGAATTAACAGAAGAAGAGGCAGAACTCTTTGAAGATGAGGGTATTAGATATTATTCTAATGTAATGAATACTTTCAGACATGCAATAAATAAGGCTATAGAAAAAACAGAAGAATTAGATGTTGAAATAATTGCACCTGGCCATGGGCCAATATATAGAGAAAACCCAGAGAAAATTATAGACAGTTATAGACGTTATAACAAGTACTCAGAAGGTGCAGGAAAGAATGAAGTATGCATCTTATGGGGCTCCATGTATGGGATGACAGAGATAGCAGTAAATCATGTACAAGAGATATTAGAAAGTAAAGGCATAAAGACCAATATGTTGAAAATGCCTTATGAAAGCGACAGTGAAGTTATTGCAAAAGTAGCTAGATCAGCAGGAATAGTTATAGCAGCACCAACTTATGAATATAATCTTTTTCCGCCAGTTGCAGCAGCATTAGATGAAATAGGAAGAAAAAAGATAACTAATAAAGTTGCCTTTAGATTTGGATCCTATGGCTGGTCAGGGGGAGCAGAAAAGGAACTAAAGGAAATAGTAGAAAGAAGAAGGATGCAGTGGGATTTTATTGAATCTGTTGAATTCGAAGGTGCTCCTAATAAAGAAGACCTTGATAAGGTTGAAGAGGGACTTGTTCAACTGATAGAGAAGATGCAAGACAAAGTTATAGATTAATAATAAAAAGTTTATGTTTATTTAAGCAAAAAGGTTTCGGCTAAAGTAGTCGGAACCTTTTTTTATAAAATGTATGATATAATAGAATGGAAGTATTTAAAAATCTAGAAGGAAATGAGTAAAGTATGATAAAAAAAGTGATAAATATGAAAACAATAGGGGCATTTTTGATATTATTTTTATTATATATAATTATTGGTGCTTGTGTTCCATTCATAAAACAACCTAATGTTACTGATGTAACAGTAGACAGGGTTAATAAAACAGATTTCTACGGTGATGAATATACAAGTGAAAGGGTTCATCTACTTGTGGATAATGGAGATGCGCTTAAAGAAAGAATACGTATGATTGAACAGGCAGAAGAGAAAATTATCCTATCTACATTTCAATTTTATGCAGACCACGCTGGTAAGGCTATGATGTCATCTTTGATAAATGCAGCTAATAGGGGAGTAGAGGTTCAGATTATAATTGACGGTGTAACTGAAATATCCCAGTTTACTGATAAAAAATACTTCTTGGCTCTTGCTGAAACTGATAATGTAGAAATAAAGGTCTATAATCCCATATCTGCCTTACGCCCATGGTCTATCAATGGAAGACTACATGATAAGTATCTAATTGTTGATAACGAATTATATATACTGGGAGGGCGAAATATATTTGGTTTTTTTCTAGGTGATAAATCTGACCACAAGAATATTGACTGGGATGTCCTTGTATATAATACATCTGACACCTTAGGTCAATCCACTGAACAGCTCTTAGAATATTTTGATGAGATTTGGAACAGTGAATATAATAAGGTCATGAAGAACAAAATGAAGTTTATAAATAAAAGATCAGTTAACAAGGCAAGGGAAGAATTAGAATCAATATATCTAGACTTAGTAGAAAATTATCCTGAGTGGCTACAAGAAGTTGACTACTACCCAATGACAGTAGCTGTTAAGAACATAGAGCTCTTGGTTAATCCTATAACACCTTACAGCAAGGAGCCAGTTGTGTTTTATACAATAACTCAGCTTATGGAAGAAGCAGAGGAGGATGTTGTTTTCCACACCCCTTATATTATTGCAAATGATTGGATGTTAGAGAGGTTGGAGAGGGTTTGCCTTAGTGTTCCAAGTGTAACTATGATGACCAATTCTGTTGCTAACAATGGAAACCCATTTGGCGCTGTGGATTATAAACAGCATAAAGGGGAAATCTTAGAAACAGGGGTTAAAATATTAGAATATGATTCCGGGGTATCTTATCATGGCAAATGCTTTGTTATAGACGATAGACTATCTAGCGTGGGTGCCTTTAACTGGGATATGAGAAGTACTTAGTGAAGACTTCAAACAAGAATTAAGACAGGCCATGAAAGTTTATGAGGAACAGGCCTTAGAAGTGGTTGATAAAGATGCTAGTATAGTTCCGGAAGGCCATGAAGTTGAAAAGACTACCTTCAAAGGTAAAGTTTTAATGGCGTTTGCAGCTGTACTTAAAGTGTTCTTTAGATTTTTATTTTAGAATATTGATTTAATCATTGTTAAATAATTTGGGAGGATGCATATGAAGTATGATGATATTATAGATTTGCCAAGACATAAGTCGTCAACACGGCCTCCTATGCCTAGAGAAAAAAGAGCAGCACAATTTGCCCCTTTTGCTGCTCTTACAGGTCATGAGGAGGCTATAAAGGAGACAGCTAGGTTAACAGACAGGAAAGTAGAATTAGATGAAAGCATGAAGGCAATTTTAGACGAAAAACTGAAAATAATAAAAAGAGACTTAGTTAATAAGCCTTATGTTGAAATTACTTTTTTTAAGCCAGACAAAAGGAAGGATGGAGGATACTATCATTCTATTAAAGGAAGGGTAAAAAAAATAGACCAGCATAACCGGTCTATCCTTATGGAAGACAAGAAGAGTATAGAGATAGATGAGATTATTGAGATAAAGTTAATCTAGTCCCGCTTGTTCCATTTATAGTCTCACTAGCCTTCTGAAGAGAACCAATATATGCTTTTCTATTAGGCATACTTTCTACAAAAGATAGGGCGGCCTTTATCTTTGGCAACATACTACCAGGGGCAAAATGGCCCTGGGCGATATAATCACTAGCTTCACTACTAGTAATACTCTTTAAAGGTTTTTCCTCAGGGGTATTAAAATTTATCTTAACATGATCAACAGCTGTGAAGATAAAAAGATTATCTGCTTCAATTAGTTCAGCTAGCTTTGCAGCAGCGAAGTCCTTATCAATAACAGCTTCGATTCCTGTAATAGTACCATCTTTATTAATAACTGGAATCCCACCACCGCCACAGGCTATTGTCACAACTTCTGAATCTACCAAAGTTTTTATTGTTTCTTTCTCGCAAATATCAATGGGAAGAGGAGATGGAACCACCAGTCGCCAACCTCTACCAGAGTCTTCTATATATTTTCCGCCTGTTTTATCCATAAGAAGTTTTGCTTCTTCTTCAGTATAAAAATTACCTATAGGTTTAGTTGGATTCTGAAAGGCTGGGTCATTTTCATCAACTAAGACCTGAGTTAAGACAGAAGAAACTTGTTTGTTAATCTTACAGGCATTGAGTTCGTTATTGATACATTGGGTAAGGTGATAACCGATATATCCTTGGCTCATGGCAGTGGATTCAGCCAAAGGCATCTGGAAATCACTTGTATTCATCATCTTGTTTATTATCCCAACTTGGGGTCCGTTACCATGGGTTATAACTACCCTATGTCCAGCTTTTACAAGTTCTACAATTGATTTTGCAGCAATCTTAGCCTTCTCAAGTTGTATGTCCACGGTATAACCTAAAGCATTGCCCCCTAATGCGACTACTGATGTTGGCATATTATTCCTCCTTAGCAAATTTTAATCTTATTCAAACACCTAGATAAGAATACCATAAAATAAAGAAATCAACAATAAAAAATTTAATTTTAAAAAGATGTTAATATAGATATAATTGATTCTTTTTAAATTTTATTCTTCTAAAAGGCATTTTCTTCTGATATAATATCAAAAAGGAGAGTTTTTTGATGCTTTAAATATTGTAGTGCATAAGGAGGTATTTATGCGAAAAAGAAAGTATGAAATTGGGGTCTCCTTACATAAATCAATTATAAGAATTATTGTTCTTTTACTATGCTTTATTGTGATTGGAGTTCTATCTATTCAGTTAATAAGGCATCTTTTCTATGAGGACATAAAAAGGGAATCATCATCTATAATAGACAACTATGCCGATAAATTGTCTAATTCCAGCAGAGCAGTTAAAACCATAAATGATTTAATGGACAATAGGTTAGAGCTTGCAGCAGAGTTAATTGCCAATAGTAGTAATGATATGAGCGTTAGTGAACTTAATAATCTTACTATAGAGTATAATCTTTGGGAACTTAATATTTATGATCAAGATATGACAATAATTAAATCCAACAAATATAAACAGATAGGGTGGGAGATTCCAGAAGGCCATCCTGCTTATGAATTTTTTACAAATGCTAATGGGGAAAAAACATTTATAGAAGATATAAGAAAAGATTATCTTTCTGATAGATATGTTAAGTACATATATAGAGTAAATGAAGAAGGTTATATAGTTCAGATGGGGTTTCCAGCAGATGAATATTATAACTTAATAGAACGCTTTCAAACCGACAGAATCCTAGAAGAACTTAATCAATTTAGTAATGTTGTAGGAGCTTTCTTCATTGATAATGATCTAAAGGTTGTCCAACAAAAAAGTTCTATTAATAACTATGAGTTTCAACTTGATTATGACAAGAAAGTGGCTATTCAATATGACGATGAGTATTTTGGTCAAGCACATGGTCATGAAGAAATTTTTGAACTTATGAAACCTGTTTATCGTGATGATAATAAACTAGGGACATTAGCTATATCATATTCAATAGGTGAGTTGGTTAAAAAAACACAGTGGGTTTATTTTCTTGATGTGGCAGCATTATCTATTCTTTTTATTATGATAGCTAGGGTGATGTATAACATATACACAAAGAATGAAAAGCTTGAACAATTAGTATATTATGATGGTATAACAGGACTCCCTAATTTAGAATATCTATCAGAATACTATCAAGGCTTAATAGCTGATAGGAGAGAAGAGGAAAAAAATAAAAATAAGGCCCTTATATTAATTGACGTAATTAATTATAATCTTATATCCCTAATTCATGGATATGAAGAAGGGAATGATTTATTAAAACAAGCAGCTAAACAAGTTAATACTTTATTAGCTGACAATGAAAAATTATTTAAAATAGCAGAAAGTAAATTTGTGATTTTTGTAGGACGATATAATGATAAAAGGTATTTAAGAGGGATAGCTGAAAAGATTACTTTGCTATTTGATGTGGAAACAAAAGATTCTAGTATTGATGGTCATGTTACTGTGCAAATCGGGATAAATGAGATTAAAAACAATCAAGAAGATATACTTGATATTCTTAAAAATGCACAAATAGCTGCACAAGAAGACTATACTAATAATGATTGTAGATGTAGCTTTTTCAATGCAAGCATGGGTCATAAAATAGAAAGAAAAAACAATATTGAAAATGAAATTGATAGTTTTATAAAAGGAGAAAATAATAATATATATTTGGATTACCAGCCTCAATTAGACTTGAAGACTAATAGGATTTGTGGTTTTGAAGCTTTAGCTAGGATGAAATCGGAAGAACTAGGACAAGTATCTCCTATTGAATTTATTCCTATAGCGGAAGAAAGTAATTTAATCATAGACCTTGGACTAATTCTATTAAAAAAGACATGCATCTTCCTTAATAAATTAAACAAACAAGGATTTAACGACATTATTATTGCAGTAAACGTATCTGTTAAGCAGATATTAAGGCATGATTTTGCCAATAATGTTATGAAGATAATAGAAGAGACAAATATAAAAGCAAGTAATCTGGAACTTGAAATAACAGAATCTGAAGTTGTTGATAAATTTGATATAGTTAATATGAATCTTGCTAAATTAAAAAACATTGGTATTAGCATAGCTTTAGATGATTTTGGTACAGGGTATTCATCTTTAGCAAGATTGAGATTGCTTAGTATAGATAGGTTGAAGATTGATAAGACTTTTATCGATCGAATAAGTAAATCTGAATTTGAAAATGTTATAGTGGGGGATATAATATCGCTTTCACATAAGCTTGGCTTAAAGGCTGTTGCAGAAGGCGTTGAAGAGGAAGGGCAAAAAAGCTACTTAATTAATAACAAATGTGATATTATGCAAGGGTATTTATTTAGCAAACCAGTTTCTCAAAAAGAAGCTTTACAAATGTTGAAGGAGTAAGAAATGGAAGAAAGAAAAATAGATAGAAAACTAGGAATTAAAACTGTAGGTATTAGAGAATGGAAAAACAGCCAAGTTCATTTTAATCGATATGAGGCAACTCCATATAAGGCGTTAAAAATACTTAAACAAAACTATAAATTCAATGAAGATGACCAAGTTGTGGATTTTGGAGCAGGCCGGGGGAGAGTAGCTTTTTATATAAATAATCATTTTCATATACCTGTGACAGGAATAGAAGTTAATGATAGAACTTTTGAAGAAGCCCTTGATAATCAAAAAAGATATCTGTTGAGGGCCAAAGATATTAGTGCACCTATAAGGTTTGAATATGGATATGCTGAGCACTATGAGATTGATAAAAAAGACAATTGTTTTTTCTTTTTTAATCCTTTCTCTGTTGTTACATTTAGAAAAGTTGTTGAAAATATTTTAGGTTCTGTGGAAAAACATGAAAGACCAATAGATTTAATTCTTTACTATCCAGTAAAGGAGTACAAGCAATTTCTAAGACGTAAGACCCCTTTTACAATTGTAAACAAGATTAGGGTTCCAGGAGCGAAAGATCCAAAGGAGAAGTTTATAATATATCGATTAGAAGATAAAAGTTAGTATTCTTAACCTGCTCTTAATTAAAAGTAGCTAATATTCTAGATTAATAGAATATTAGCTACTTTTTCTTTAAACTAATTTTTTAACAGATTGTCGTTCCACAATTTTTACTGGCAGCCTATATGACATTTCGTCTATAGAGCCTTCTTCGATTAATTCAAGTAACATTGATGCAGCTTTTTCGCCTTTTAGTAAAATGTCTTGATCTATAGTTGTTAGTTTAGGCGTTATATACTGACAAATAGGAGTATTATCAAAGCCAATTACAGATAATTGGTCAGGAACATCCATTCCCATTGACCGGGCTCCTTCAATAACACCAAAACCCCCCTAATTGCAGTGGCATTTGTATGGAAAATCATGTACAATCCACAGATTGGTTTAATTAATAGATTAACAGGATTGGATATTAACTGGCTATATAATGGAAAGTATGCACTAGGTGCAGTATTGCTCATGACTATCTGGAAGGATTTTGGTTACGCGGTTGTACTTTTTCTTTCTGGACTATACTCCCTTCCCAAGGATTCTTTTGAGGCTGCAAAGATTGATGGTGCATCAGGATGGAAGGTTTTTCGCTATATAACACTGCCATTATTAAAGCCGACAACATTATTTGTAGTAGTAACTTCGATTATTACCTATATGCAGGCTTATGTTCAGGTAATGGTTATGACAGAGGGAGGGCCAGGAACAAAGACTTACCTTTCCACCTATTTAATTTTTACTGAAGCATTTGAAAAATACAATTTTGGATATGCTTCTGCAATATCATTTACTATGTTTATTTTAATAGCAATATTTTCTGTCTTGTCATTTAAAGTTAGCAAAATGGAAGAGGTCTAAGAAAGGAGAAATTATTATATGAAAACAAGAATAGCAAAGATTTCATTGAACATTTTATTAATTATACTAGGAATATTCACTTTGCTTCCTTTTGTCTGGATGA
Source organism: uncultured Herbinix sp. (assembly GCA_964401895.1). Taxonomy (GTDB): domain Bacteria; phylum Bacillota; class Clostridia; order Lachnospirales; family Lachnospiraceae; genus Mobilitalea. Next base: position 5,320 of record CAYOAJ010000026.1, on the reverse strand, counting down.
TCCTTTCTTCTTTCAAAAGTAACGTGGAAATTAATGCTCTTAATCAAACTTTATTTCCTAAGGAGTTTACTATATCTAATTACCTAACAATGAATGAAAATTTTAACTTTCTTCGTTTTTTTGCTAACAGTTTATTTCTTTCAGCAACTATAACATTTGTTGTTAGTGTAACTAGTACAGCAGCAGGATATGTTCTTAGTAAGTATCAATTTAAAGGGAGGAACTTACTTTTCTCCTTGATAATTGGAACTATGATGATTCCTTGGGCAGTTACTATTATGCCAAAATATAGTATTATCCGTTATATTGGCTGGATGGATAGTTATGCTGCTTTGATTGTTCCAGCTATGTTTAGTGGGTTTGGTATATTTATGATGAGGCAATATATGATGGGAATTCCAGATGATTTATTAGAGGCGGCAAGAATTGATGGAGCAAATGAGTTTTATATATTATTTAAGATTATATTTCCCTTAAGTAAAAATGCAATATCTAGTATTGCCATCTTCCAGTTCTTATGGGTATGGGAAGACTTCCTATGGCCGTTTATTGTAATTAATGACGAGAGTAAGCAGGTTTTGGCCGTAGGACTAAAGTTATTTAGTGGACGTTATACAACTGATTATGGTGGCTTGTTTGCCGCTACAGCTATTTCTATTGTTCCAGTTATTATTGTATACCTGATATTTCAAAATCAGTTAGTAGAAGGAATTACTTCATCCGCTGTTAAAGGTTAGATATAGAAAGGAAGGATTATATGAATATAAAAAACTTTGATTATTTAGGACAAGAAATTGATGTTAGCGAACAGTTTTATACTTTAGGAAATGTTCATTTTAATGTACAAAAAATGACTGATTTTGATTTGGACACTTTGACAGGAACAATCCAATTTAATCGTTATGAGCGAAAAGGAAGGCAGAGTTTTAATCTTTATACAGCTCCTTTTGAGGAAGCCATCTCTTGGACTTTCCCTCCTGCTTATAGCGATACTCCATCCTATCCAATTAGACTGTCTTTTGTAGCCTCTAATGTGGTAAGGATTTACACCTCATATTCCAATAAGCCCCTTGATGATAATGATTCGATAATGTTAGAAAAGGTAGGAAGTTATGAGGGGGTAGTAAAGGAAAAAACAGAAGGAGGAGCAAGGCTTACAACGCCAGATCTTACTGTGGATATTAATTTTGAACCCTTCCAGATAACTATTAAAGATAAGACGGGCAAGGTTCTTACTAAGACTTTAAATATGGAAGACGGAATGAGCCTTCTTAATTCTAATCCACTACCTTTTTCATATGTACACTCTGCAGAAGATATGAGCAAATACTCAGCAGCTTCATTTATGATTAGCCCTGGTGAACATTTTTATGGTTGTGGCGAAAGCTTTACTAAACTAGACAAAACAGGACAGAAGATAGTTCTATGGACTAAGGATGCCCACAGTTCTGAGAGTCAAGATATGTATAAGCCAGTTCCATTCTATATGAGCTCTAGGGGATATGGAGTATTTGCCCACACTAGTACACCTGTTACTTTGGATTTTGGTCATGACTATGCTGAGGCGCAAACCATCTTTATTGGAGAAGCAGATGTGGACCTTTTTGTTATAGCAGGTAGTCCAAAGGAGATATTATCAGGTTATACAGATATTACAGGAAAAAGTGATCTACCTCCATTATGGTCTTTTGGGCTCTGGATGAGTCGTATTACTTATGATTCTGAAGAACAGGCTAGACAAGTAGCTGAAGATTTGAAAAAACATGAAATACCATGTGATGTTATACATCTAGATACTGGCTGGTTTGAGCATGACTGGCGATGTGACTATAAGTTCTCCACTTCAAGATTTGATGATCCAGAGAAGATGATTGAAGACTTGAGGAAGGATGGCTACCATATAAGCCTCTGGCAACTTCCTTATTTTACGCCTAACAATGCCTTATATCCAGAAATTATAGAAAAGGGTTATGCTGTCCTTAATGCAGATGGTGAATTACCAACAGATGATGCCATTTTAGATTTTTCCAATCCTGAAGCAGAAAAGTGGTATCAGGAGAAAATTAAGGACTTACTGGATATTGGAATTGAGGCCATCAAAGTTGACTTTGGTGAGGGAGCCCCTGTTACAGGAGCCTTCCACTCGGGTAGATCAGGTATGGCAGAGCATAATCTTTATCCTCTTCGTTATAATAAAGCAGCAGCTGACATTACAAAAGAGGTAACTGGCGAATCTATTATTTGGGCAAGAAGTGCCTGGGCAGGAAGTCAGCGTTATCCACTTCATTGGGGTGGAGATGCAGAAAACTCTAACATGGGTATGTTGGCATCCTTAAGAGGAGGGCTCTCCATTGGTATGAGTGGTTTCACATATTGGAGTCATGATGCTGGAGGCTTTGTACGTAAAAGTCCAGAAGAGCTATATAAACGTTGGATGTTTATGGGGATATTTACCTCTCATCTTCGTTGCCATGGACAACCTCCTAAGGAGCCTTGGAATTACTCCGATGAATTTTTAGACTTATTCCGCAAGCAAGTTTCCTTCCGTTACAAGTTGATTCCATATATATATGCCCAAAGTATTAAGTCATCTGCGGCAGGTATTCCAGTGTTAAGATCAATGTTTGTAGAATTCCCTGAGGATAGAAATTGTCTAACACTAGAAGATCAATATATGTTTGGTGATGATATCTTGGTAGCTCCACTTTTTGAAGATAATCAAACAGAGCGTGATGTTTACCTACCAAGTGGAAGATGGATTGACTTGCAGGATCCAAAGAATTCCTATGAAGGTGGCCAATGGATTAATATAAAAGCTGGAGAATTAATGGGTATTGCTCTAGTTAGGGAGGGTGCAGTGATTCCTATGGTTGATCCTGCCCTTACTACAAGTAAGATTGATTGGTCTAGCTTAAAATATCATTGGTTTACTACAGATGAATCAAAGTGCATGGGAACAGGTTTAGACTTTAATAATAAGAAAGTATTTGATTTAAAAGCTGAGTTTTTAGAGACTGTTGAGCTAGTTAAACATTAAAGCTCGTTAAATAATAAACATATAAGGAACTTCTTCTCTAGTTATGGTAAGATTAAGAGAGAAGTTCCTTTTTGTTATAGAGGGATATAAGGAAAGGAGTAATAATGCAAGCAAACTATAATTTTGATGAAGTAAATAATAGAAAAAACACTAATAGTGCCAAGTGGGACTTACTAGCTGAAAAGCATGGGAGGGACGACCTAATTCATTTGGGAGTTGCAGACATGGATTTCCATTCTCCCAAGCCTATTATAGATGCCTTTCAGAAAGTTGTAGACCATAAAATATTTGGCTATACTGGTATAAGTGAAGGTTATTATACAAGTATTCAACGCTGGATAAAAAAACAATTTGACCTTGATATACCTAAGGAATGGATTGTATATTGTCCAAGAATTAATATGGCTTCCAGTATAAGCGTGGATTCACTAACTGATTCCAATGCAAAAGTAATAATTAATACACCTTGCTATTCTCCATTAAAAGAGGCTGTTATAAAAAACAAGAGAAGCTTAATTAAAAATCCTTTGATTCTTAAAGATGGGAAGTTTGTTATGGACTTTGACTACCTGGAGTCAGTGGTTGATAAAGACACTCAGATGTTCATATTATGTAATCCAGACAATCCTAGCGGTAGAGCCTGGTCTAAAGAAGAATTAGAGCAATTAGCTGACTTTTGCAAAAGGCATGATTTGATTTTGTTTTCAGATGAAATCCATGCTGATATGGTTGCTGAGGGAACAGAAGTTAATAGTACTTTAAGTCTAGGGCCAGAACTCCTAGATAGATTAGTTTATGCTAACTCTCCAACAAAGACTTTCAATATACCTGGGCTTATAATTGCTTATATGATAATTCCTAACCAAGAGCTTAGGCAGAAGGTCCAGAAGACAATTGAGACAATTGGCATGAATGATCCTAATATATTTTCAGTTCCTGCACTAGAAGTGGCATACAATGATTGTGATGATTG
>CAYOAJ010000026.1:0-1300 GCA_964401895.1 uncultured Herbinix sp. | reverse complement strand
GAATTCAATGTTATGCCCAGGGAGGGAACCTACCTACTTTGGATAGATTATTCAGCTTTAGATGTTAGTGAGGAGGAACTTTTACATTGGTTTATCAATGAGGCTAAGGTAGAAGTATACATGGGAACAAATTTCGGCAAGGAAGGTCTAGGTTATATTCGTGTCAATATAGCCACATCAAGAAAGTTATTAGAAGAGGCCCTAGATAGGATGAAAAATGTTTATCATAAGATAAAAACATAAAATAATACTAGAATAACATAAGGAGTGTTTTATATGAGCGATAAGGAAAGAGTCAGTAGGCCATGGGATTCAAATCAGATTACAAGAGATTATTTTGATTCATTATTAGTTGAAATGAGGCATATTGATGGTGTTTTGCCTTCAACTAAATTGGAATTGTATGGACAAATATTTGATACTCCCATTATGATGGCAGCCCTATCTCATCTGGATAATGTACGAGAAAACGGAATGGTTGAGATGGCAAAAGGTGCCCATGAGGCAAATGCTGTTAATTGGGCAGGTATGGGTGATGAAGCTGAATTAGAGGCTATAACAGCTACAGGAGCTCCTACTATTAAAATTATCAAGCCATATGCGGACAATGATTATATTCTTCAAAGAATTCAGCATGCAGAAGAGTGTGGAGTTATGGCTCTAGGTATGGACTTAGACCATTCTTTTGATTCCAATGGTAATTATGATGTTGTTTTAGGAGATGAGATGAGACCTAAGTCTCAAGCAGAATTAAAGGAATTTATAAATGCTACTAAACTACCTTTCATTATTAAGGGTGTTCTTAGTGAACAAGATGCATATAAGGCTTTGGAGGTGGGGGCCAAAGGTATAGTAGTTTCTCACCATCATGGAATTATGAACTATGCTGTTCCTCCTTTATTTATCTTGCCCAAGATTGCTAAAGTGATTAATGGGCAGATACCTATCTTTGTAGACTGCGGTGTTACAACAGGGATGGATGTATTTAAGGCCCTTGCTTTAGGTGCTGATGCAGTATCTGCAGGAAGAGTGATTATGGAGCCCTTAAAGAAGGATGGGGCAGAGGGGGTAAAGAATCAGATTATCAAGATGACTGAAGAATTGGCTGGAGTAATGGCAAGAACATGCTCTAAGAACTTAGCCAATATTGATCCATCAGTAATATGGAAGAAGAGAAAGGTATTTTCTTAAAGAAAAAATATTAAGAAGAAAACTATATTAATGTATAAAAATATAATAAAAAGGAAGGAAGGGTATATAATATGTCAAAGATGCCAGTTGTTTTTGTAGGACATGGGTC
>CAYOAJ010000025.1:3691-14052 GCA_964401895.1 uncultured Herbinix sp. | reverse complement strand
ATGGTATGCTTCTTGCTCAACAATCATTAAGAAATTCTTTGAAAGACAAAATTAATGATCTTGTAGATACAACTGATAATAATGATGTTAAAGAAGCAGCAGAAAGATATTTTGAAACTTATGAAGATGGTCGTGAGAATTCAGGAGCAACTAGCGCACTTGTTAGAGCATTAGAAGCTTGTGATTGTGAAGCTGCTAAAGAAATTCTTGAGAATAAAGAGTTCTTAAGCAAGAAGTCTCAGTGGGTATTTGGTGGAGACGGCTGGGCCTATGATATAGGTTTTGGTGGTCTAGACCATGTACTAGCAAGTGGTGAAGATATTAACGTACTTGTATTTGATACAGAGATGTATTCCAATACTGGTGGACAATCTTCTAAGGCTACTCAGACTGGTGCAATTGCTCAGTTTGCAGCAGCAGGTAAGGAAGTTAAGAAGAAAGACCTTGCCCAGATTGCTATGTCTTATGGTTATGTATATGTTGCACAGGTATCAATGGGTGCAGATTATAACCAGACAATTAAGGCTTTAATAGAGGCTGAACAATATAATGGACCTTCACTAGTTATCTGTTATGCACCATGTATAAGTCATGGTATTAAGGGTGGATTAACCAATGCACAGACAGTAGAAAAAGCAGCTGTTACATCAGGTTACTGGAATACATTCCGTTATAACCCTGACTTAATTCAAGAAGGAAAGAATCCTTTTGTTCTAGATAGTAAGGAACCATCTACTAGCTATAGGGATTTCCTAATGAATGAAGTTCGTTATAATTCACTTAGTCGAAAGGATCCTGAAAGAGCTGAGATGTTATTTACTAAGGCAGAAAAGGATGCTAAGAAAAAGTATAGGTATCTAGAGAAATTAGTAGAATTACATGAGCCTGATGAAGACTAAATAGATATATAAAAGTTTTACAATAAAAGAAATAGCTGGTAGATGAAGTGTCTGCCAGCTATTTCTTTTACATTTATATTAAATAGAATACAATCCATAAAAAGCGCACCTGACTGGATTTGAACCAGCGACCTTTCGCTCCGGAGGCGAACGCTCTATCCACTGAGCCACAGGTGCAACGATGTTATTATATAATATAGAAGAAAGAAAGTAAAGAAAGAACTTGTTACAGAAGTATTAAAAATATTACACAAAGATTAAAATAACAGTTGATTTTATCTTATTTATTTGCTAATATACTAATAAGATAATAAAAATAATAAATGTAATGTTTTATTTACTTAATCCAAAGGAGATTTTTATGAAACTGAAATATAAAAGGTTAGCTTTATTAACAACCATTGCTACAATTGGAATTGGTATATTAGTTCTTTCAATAATACAAGAAAGACCAAAAGCGGAAGAAAGTTTAAGCTCTGCTAGCCAGAGTGTTGAAGATAATGAAAGCTTAGCTTCTGATACTGATAATAATCAGGAGAGTGAAGAGGAAGAAGTAACCCCAAGTCCCAGCCCGAGTCCTACGCCTTCACCAACCCCTACTCCAATTCCTATACATGATTTAGAGGAAGAAGGATATCCTGAGATAGAAAGCTTATTTAAGGATTATTATGTTGCTAAGAATAAGCCGGATGTAGGAAAGATAAAAAGCCTACTTAGTGATTCATCTAAAGCTTATACAGAAGACGAATTAATAGAAAGAACAGGTTTTGTTGAAGATTATCGTAATATAAAACCATATGTTAAGAAGGGTATGTATGAAGGGACCTATATAGCCTATGTATATAGTGAGATAAAGATTACGGGGATAAATACTCCAGCTCCTAGCCTTGCAAAATCCTATTTGATAACCGATGAGAATGGGGAATTAAAGATTTTCTCAGGAGATATGGATGAAGAGTTAGAGACTTACTATATGGCTAGAAATGAAGATGAAGACATTAAAGAATTAATTGACAAAACGAATAAAGCCTTTGAGGAAGCAATGAACAGTGACGAAGACTTGTATAACTTCTGGGAAGCAATTGAGATAGAAGAAAGCAATAGTCAAGACGGCGATGGCGGCGATGACAGCGATGACAGTGAAGGCAAGGATGAATAAATTTAATATCCATAAGAAAGGGATTGCATTTAGGTGTAATCTCTTTCTTTTTTGAGGAGTAGACTATTATATTTAAATAAAGTATAATTGTATAAACGTGTTTATGTAATAGAAAGTAGGTTATTTATGGCAAAGCGAACAAAAAGATTAACATCACCTAATGATGATAGGGATGAAATCAGGATTAATAAATTTCTAAGTGAAGCTGGCATCTGTTCTAGGAGGCAGGCGGACCAATATATAAAAGATGGTAAGGTTAAAATAGATGGGAAAGTAGCTCAACTTGGGGACAAGGTAACTAGGTCTAATGAGGTTACCTTTAAAGGTCAAGTAGTAGAGAGGGAAGAAAAGCTTGTTTTTATTGCATTTAATAAACCTGAGGGCATTGTGTGCACAACAGACCCTAGGGAGCCGGATAATATTATAGATTTCATTAACTATGGTAAAAGGATTTTCCCAATTGGAAGACTTGATAAGGACTCCACAGGCTTGATATTACTTACCAATGACGGTGATATTGTTAATGACATTTTAAGAGCTGAATATGAGCATGAGAAAGAATATATAGTAACAGTTAATAAGAATATAGACAAAAAATTCATTGACGGAATGTCAGGGAGAGTGCCAATTTTAGACACAGTAACTAATCCTTCAATCGTTAAACCTATGGATAAGAGGACTTTTAACATTATTCTTACTCAGGGATTAAATAGACAGATTAGGCGGATGTGTGAATATTTTGGGTATACTGTTGTTGGTTTAGAAAGAATTCGAATAATGAATATAAGGTTGGGTAGATTAAAAACAGGAACCTGGAGAAATGTCACGGAAGAAGAGATTAGACAAATGAATAGGCTTATAGATGGTAAAAAGAACTAGCGAAGGTGCGGAGGATGTAAAGATGGATGATGTTTTAAATGAAATAGAGAAGCTTAGGCAGCAAATTAGTTACCATAATGATAGGTATTATAATCAAGATGATCCTGAGATTACAGATTATGAGTATGATAAACTAACTCTTCGTTTGAAGGAATTAGAAGAGAAACATCCTCAGTTTCTTAGTAGTGATTCCCCCACTAAGAAAGTGGGAGGAACTGCGAAAAGAGAAGCAGGTGTTTTAGTTGAGCACAATGTACCTATGTTAAGCCTTCAAGATCTATTTAGTAAAGAAGATGTTTATAACTTTGTAGACAAAATCAAGAAAGATAGACCAGATGCAACATTTACAGTGGAAAAAAAGATTGATGGTCTTTCTATATCTTTAAGATACAACAATGGTAACCTAGAATTAGCTGTTACTAGGGGTGATGGAATTAATTATGGTGAAGATGTAACTAGTAACGTTAAGGTTATTGAAGATGTAATTCAGCAACTTAAGGATCCCGTGCCTTATCTTGAGATACGTGGTGAAATCTATATGAAGAGGAAGGATTTTGACCTGGTTAATGAAAAGTTAAAGGCGGAAGGAGAAAAGCCCTTTGCAAATCCGAGGAATTGTGCGGCTGGTACAATAAGGCAATTAGACTCATCGGTTGTGAAGGAGAGGAAGTTGTCTTTCTTTGCATTTAATATTCAAGATATACAGGGGCTAACCTTTACTGGCCATTCAGAAAGTTTAGAGTGGTTAGAGTCTCAAGGGGTTAAGGTTGTTGACGACTATAAGCTTTGTCATACAGCTGACCAGGTGTGGGAGGCTATTAAAGAGATAGGAGAAAGTAGACAAGACTTAGATTATGATATAGATGGAGCAGTAGTTAAGGTTGACAACCTACAAGATAGGGAGTTTTTTGGAGCAACAGCTAAGTTTCCTCGCTGGGCATCTGCTTTCAAGTATCCTCCTGAAGAAAAAGAAAGTGTAGTTAGGGAGATTAGATTAACAGTTGGTAGGACAGGAAGAATCACTCCTACTGCTATCTTTGATCCTATTAGACTTTCTGGAACTAATGTTGAGAAGGCTACCCTTCATAATCAGGATAGGATTAATGAATTGGATGTAAGGATAGGAGATACTATTGTAGTAAGAAAGGCTGGAGAGATTATACCTGAGGTGCTATCAGTGGTTAAAGATAAGAGACCAGAGGGTACGGTCCCTTATAATATTCCAAGCAGATGTCCTTCTTGTGATTCCCCAACAGTAAGGGATGAAAATTCCGTTGATACAAGGTGCATTAATATTAATTGTCCAGAACAACTTGTCCAACATCTTCTTAATTTTGTTGGAAGAAATGCAATGGACATAAAAGGATTTGGGGAGGCTTATATAGAAGTTCTTATTAATGAAGGTTATATTAAGGATATAGGGGATGTTTATTCTTTGTATCAATATAGGGATGAAATGATTTATAAGGGCTTGATTGGAAAAGAAAAAAACACAGATAAGATATTAAAGGCCATAGAAGAAAGTAAAGCCAATGATATAGATAGATTGATTACAGGGCTAGGAATTCCCAATATAGGTAGTCAAGCAGCTAGTGAACTAAAGAAACATTTTTCATCTATTCATGACATAATGGATGCATCATATGAAGAATTAATTACTGTTAATGATATAGGAGATATTACTGCTAAAGCTTTGGTCGATTTCTTTAATAATGAAGATAATATAAGAATGCTTCAGAGGCTTGAAGCTGCAGGAGTGAATTTTAAGTCCTTAGGGAAAAATGATTCTATAGATCAAAAATTAGATGGTTTGACTTTTGTAATTACAGGTAGCTTGCCATCTATGAGTCGTAAAGAGATGGAAGAAATAATTAAGCAACATGGAGCTAAGGTAACAGGAAGTGTTTCTAAAAAGACAAATTATCTTATAGCAGGAGAAAGTGCAGGTAGTAAACTTACTAAGGCAAGGGAAATTGGAGTAGAGGTAATTACAGAGGAAGATCTTATGAAAATGCTGGAAGAAGATTAGTGTGTATAATATGGCTAGTTGCTAATAGACAATAAATATGATAATATTAAAAAAGTTAGTACAATATTGGAGTGATAAAAATGCCAATCAAAGTTCAAGGTGATTTACCTGCTAAGAAAATCTTAGAGGATGAAAATATATTTATAATGGATGAGACCCGAGCACTGACACAGGATATTAGGCCGCTTAAGATTGCCATACTTAATTTGATGCCTAATAAAGAAGAAACAGAGGTTGCGCTCCTAAGAAGTCTGTCTAATACACCAATACAGGTGGACATTACATTTCTGACAACTGCTTCTTACTTAGCTACCCACACACCAAGAAGTCACTTGGATCAGTTCTATCAGACCTTTAAGGATATAAGACACCGTAAATTCGATGGTCTTATTATTACAGGGGCACCAGTAGAGCATATGGAGTTTGAGGAAGTGGCATATTGGGAAGAGCTTAAGCAGATTATGGACTGGTCAGCAACTAATGTTACCTCAACCCTACATATTTGTTGGGGAGCTCAAGCAAGTCTTTACCATCATTATGGTATAAAAAAGAGAAGGCTAGACAAAAAGGTATTTGGTGTGTTTGAGCATAAGGTTATGAACAGGAAGACTCTTCTCGTACGGGGGTTTGATGATGTCTTTTATGCACCTCATTCTAGATATACAAGTATAGATAAGGAAGATGTCCAACAACATGAAGAATTAACTATACTTGCAGAATCAGAGGAGGCTGGGGTTTTTATTGTTATTGCCAATGAAGGAAAGCAGATTTTCATCATGGGACATCCAGAATATGATAGAGAAGCATTAGATAAAGAATATAAAAGAGACATTAATAAGGGTTTAGACATAGAACTTCCTAAGAATTACTATCCATCTAATGATCCAAGTCAAAAACCTATATTAACATGGAGGTCACATTCCCATGCTCTTTATACTAATTGGCTTAACTATTATGTTTATCAAGTAACTCCTTACCAACTATAAAAAAAGGATAAATATACTTTAGTAAAGCTTAATAAGAGAAAGTAACATATTTATAAAAGACACATAAGGTGTTGTTATAACGGGGGGAACTAAATGATAAGGAATGAATTTTTCAAGTGTTTACAAGAAGAATCAGTAATTGTCTTATCTATTATTCTTACAATCATAAGCATATTAATAATTATTGCAATTATTTTGATTGTAAATGGAATAATTAAAAACAAGAGAGTTACTGAGGCGGCTTTGGAATTAAAGGCGGTAACTGACACTGTATGGGCAGGTTTAGTACGTTTTGTTTTTGAAGACGATTGTAGAATTATATATGCTAGCCAGGGTTTTTACGAAATGCTTGGATATAGTAAAAATGATTCTAGCTTAGAGGGAAAAGAAAGTGTTTTAGATTTTATTCACCATGAGGACAAAGAGAAACTTATAAACCTTATAAATATTCAAAAAGACGGAAAGTTTAAATTTGAAATCAACTTATTAGCAAAGGATGAAGGCGTTATTACTTGTTTCGCCAGTGGTAATAAATTACGGGATAAGAAGGGAAATCATACGATATCTCTTATGTTAGTTGACTTTACAGAGCAAAAGGAAATGCAAGCAAGGTTACTTTTAGAAACAGAACGATATAGGGTGGCATCTGAATTGGTAAATGATGTGCTCTTTGAATATGATATAGCTAAAGATAGAGTTCGATTTATGGGCAAATATAGAGAGTTGTTCGGAAGGAAGCCTCTTTTATCGGATTTTCAAAAGGATAATGGGATAAACTCGAAAGTAATCCATCCTAATGATACAGGTATATATAAAAAGTTTTGTCAAAAGCTAGGGGAAGGACAAGAGATAATTGAAGTCCAATTTAGGATGAAAGATAGATTGGGAGAATACATCTGGTGTCAAGTAAAGGGTAAAACCATATATAGCGAAGATGGTAGGCCACTTAGAGTTATTGGAACAATTATTAATATTAATATCCATAAGAGAGAGCAAGAAGAGTTGGAATATAGGGCAACAAGAGATCCTCTGACTGGAGTATACAATAAACAAGCTATAAAAAAGAAAGTTGATATGTTTATTAAGGGCAACAAATCTGAAAAACATGCTTTACTTTTTATAGATTTTGATAATTTTAAGAATGTAAACGATAATTTTGGTCATATACAAGGAGATAAAATACTAGTAAAGCTAGCTGATAAGATAAAGAAAGTCTTTAATGACGGAGAGTTTGTTAGCCGAGTTGGTGGGGATGAATTTGTAGTTTTTATTGGTAGCTATGATAGTTTTTCTGAAGTGAGGAGGAAGACTAGGCTTTTATTAGAGGCTATGGATACGAACTATAAAAAGGATGGTAAAACAATAGAACTATCGGGAAGTATTGGTGTTTCCATCTATCCTGAAAACGGAAACAATTACAGTCAACTTGTAGAGTGTGCAGATCAAGCTTGTTATAAAGTAAAGGCTAATGGTAAAAATAACATTTGTTTTTATGAAAAAGCTAACTAAAATCACTTTTTCTAATAATCTTACATATAAAAAATAAAAACATACAAATAACGCAAAATAATAGGCAAAAGGATAGAACAAGTAAAGCCTCATTTATTTGCGTTATTTTTTTGGTCAAAATATAAATATTTTTAACAATAAAACCATTAAAGGCAACTATTACTCCCGGCTTTAACAAACTATTGACTGCATCAAAATAAAAGGGAATATTACGTATAACAGCAATAGTATCAAGAACGGTGATAATAAGCTGACCTATTAAAAGAGATATTAGATAGCCACGGATACCTATTCTCGGGATTAATACTATTATAAAAAATATCTTTGTCATTACACCTGCAATAGAGTTAAAGAAGGTTATATGTGCCTTACCTAGGCCGTTTATGATACTTGCAAGAGTAGTAGTAAGATAGATTAAGGGGCAAATCCAAGCAAGAATAGTAATATATGTAGCAGCTTCTTTGTTGGCGAATATAGACATGCCTAAGTCTTCTCCGAAAAACACAAATATACCTGTACTCATTATACCGACTATTAGGCTATATTTTATAGATAGAGCACTAGTTTTACCTAGAAGTTTTTCATTGTTAATTGCCTGGGCTTCTGATATAGTAGGGAGAAGGAGAACAGCTAAGGCGTTAATAATTGCAGAGGGAAACATAATAAAGGGTAAAGCCATGCCATTTAAAACTCCAAGAGTACTTAGGGCTTGTGAGTTACTTAGGCCAAATCTCTTTAACATAGTTGGAATTAGTACTGTCTCCATACTAAGGAGTATATTAATAAAAAAACGATTGGCTGAAAGTGGTATGCTTAGAGAAAGAAGGTTTTTAGTAATTCTTCTGCGACTTGCAGGTTTGGCATTAGGGTCTGCTCCAGAATGGATGAGCTTTATTGGTTCCCTAGAGAAGAATAGAGATAGAAAGTTATAAATGCTAGATATAAATTCCCCAAACACTATTCCGAAAACCGCAAGTTCACATGTAACTATGAGATCTCCTTTGCTACTTATAAAAGCTACAATATATACTATAATAACCCTTGCTATTTGTTCGATTAATTGACTTGTAGCTGGAATTTCTGTTTTTTTAAGTCCGTAATAATAACCATTTATGCAGGATGTAAGGGCGCAAAAAGGGAAGGCAAATGCTAATACTTTAAAAGACTGTGCGCTACGGGGTTCAAGTATAAATCGATATGCTATATAATCTGAATAATAATATACTAGGAAAGATAAAAGACAGGCTAAACCTATAGAAACAATTGAGCCTGTTATAAGAATCTTATAGATGTTTTTAGGGTTTCTCCTCCCTTTTTCCCCAGCTACTAGCCTTGATATTGCAGATTGAATTCCAGTAGCATAGATAGTGAAGCAAATACCGTAAACGGGAAAGACTAGTTGGTAAATACCAAGCATTTCTGTTCCCATAGTATTTGATAAGAAGATTTTATAGAAAAATCCAATAATTCGTGTAATAAAACCCGCAAGGGTTAGGATTAGGGTACCCTTAAAAAGATGATTGTTTTTAATTTGTTTGTGGACAACTGTAGCTTTAGCACTTTTATTCATAACAAAATCTCCTTAACACTTTCTATTAATATATTTCTCTTAGGGCTAACTTATGATTAAGGAAAAATACTGTTGACTTTTTTAAAATATAGTGTTATATTTATATCCTAGTGATTTAATATGAATTAAATTACTGGGATATATTTTTTTGAATTAAATTTTATATAATTTTTATGATAGATATATATGAATGGAGGGCTAGAATGAAACTTACGACTAAAGCAAGGTATGGCTTAAGAGCCCTTGTTGATTTGGCTGTCCATGCTGATGGCGATGTAGTAGCGTTAAGCCAGGTGGCTGACAGGCAAGAAATATCCATGAGTTATCTAGAACAGTTAGTTGCTAGGCTACGAAAGGCTGATATAGTTATTGGTGTTAGGGGAGCTCAGGGTGGTTATAAACTGGCACGGCCAGCAGAAGAGATTTCTGTAGGAGATGTTTTGCGAGCACTAGAGGGGGATTTACACCCAGTTGATTGCATTGAATTAGAAGGAATTAATGAGTGCGACAACTCGGATACCTGTGTAACAAAATATGTTTGGATGCGTATTAGTGATAGTATAAATGGTGTGATAGATAATATGATGCTTTCTGAACTTGTAGATGAGAGTAAAGACAAATTGCTAAAATAAATATTAATTAGGAGATGAAACAATGGAAGACAAGATATATTTGGATAATGCAGCAACAACCCAGACTAGGCCGGAAGTAGTGGAAGCAATGTTACCATACTTTAGTGAAAAATATGGGAATCCATCAAGTATTTATGAGTTTGCATCACAAAATAAGAGGGCTGTCGATGAAGCAAGGGAAACCATATCTAAGGCGATAGGAGCAGATATTTCAGAGATATACTTTACTGGAAGTGGTACAGAAGCTGATAACTGGGCTATAAAAGCTACAGCTGAGCAATACCAATCTAAAGGTAATCATATTATAACTTCGAAGATTGAACATCATGCGGTTCTTCATACTTGTCAACATTTAGAGAAGAAGGGCTTTGATGTGACGTATATAGATGTAGATGAAGATGGCATAATTAAGCTTGATCAATTAAAAAGAGCTATTCGTCCATCTACAATATTGATTTCAATAATGTTTGCCAATAACGAAATAGGAACAATACAGCCTATTAAGGAAATAGGTGAGATAGCAAAAGACCATAATATTTTATTTCATACAGATGCTGTACAAGCTTTTGGACAGCTGGAGATTGATGTTGAGGACATGGGAATTGATATGCTTTCTGCCAGTGGACACAAGCTTCATGGACCTAAGGGAATTGGTTTCTTATATATAAAAAAAGGTGTTAGAATTAGGTCTTTTATAC
>CAYOAJ010000025.1:0-3681 GCA_964401895.1 uncultured Herbinix sp. | reverse complement strand
GGGCTCAAGAGAGGCAAAGAAGGGCTGGAACAGAAAATGTTCCTGCTATAGTTGGCTTTGCAAAGGCTGTTGAGATTGCTATGGATAATATGGAAGAAAGAAATTCTAAGCAAATAAAGCTAAGAGACTATTTTATAAAAAAGATACTAAATGAAGTACCATATAGTAGATTAAATGGAGACAGTAATAAGAGGTTACCAAACAATGCAAATATAAGTTTTGAATTTATTGAGGGTGAATCCCTATTAATATTGTTAGACATGAATAATATTTGCGCCTCTAGTGGTTCTGCCTGTACATCAGGCTCATTAGACCCATCTCATGTACTCCTTGCTATTGGTTTACCCCATGAGATAGCGCATGGTTCCTTACGAATCACTTTAAGTGAATATAATACAAAGGAAGAGATTGATTATACAGTAGATAAGATTAAAGAAGTTGTTGACAAGCTTCGTAAGATGTCACCCTTATATGAGGATTTTATTAATAAAAAGTAATTATAAAAAAGAGACTTTAAGATTGAGATAAATTGGAGGGAAATATATGTATACTAAAAAAGTTATGGATCATTTTACTAACCCTAGAAATATGGGAGAAATAGAAGAAGCAAGTGGAGTAGGTACCGTTGGTAATGCAAGATGTGGAGATATAATGAGAATGTATTTCGACATTGATGAAGATGGTATAATACAAGATGTTAAGTTTAAGACTTTTGGTTGCGGTGCTGCTATTGCAACAAGCAGTATGGCCACTGAGCTTGTTAAAGGTAAGACCATAGAAGAAGCCCTTAAAGTTACTAATAAATCAGTTACAGAGGCCCTTGATGGTTTACCTCCAGTGAAGGTTCACTGTTCTTTATTAGCAGAAGAAGCAATTCATGCAGGCCTTTGGGATTATGCTGAAAGAAATGGTATTAAGATAGAAGGATTAAAGAAACCTAAGAATGATGTTCATGAAGAAGAGGAAGCAGTTGAGTACTAAGATGAAGAAGGTAGTAGTAGGAATGTCAGGAGGAGTAGATTCATCTGTGGCAGCATACCTTTTGAAAGAGCAGGGGTATGATGTTATAGGAGTTACTATGCAGATCTGGCAGGATGAAGATATCTGTTCCATGGAAGAACAGGGAGGATGTTGTGGGCTAACTGCCGTAGAAGATGCAAGACGAGTTTCTGCTTCCCTTGATATTCCCTTCTATGTTATGAATTTTAAGAAGGAATTTAAGGATAATGTAATAGATTATTTTGTATCTGAATATCTAGATGCCCGAACCCCTAACCCATGTATAGCATGTAATAGGTTTGTTAAATGGGAAACATTACTTGCAAGATCTTTGGGGATTGGTGCCTCATATATTGCAACAGGCCACTATGCAAAAGTTGATAAATTAGATAATGGAAGATACGCTATAAAAAAGTCTGTAACAAGAGATAAAGATCAGACTTACGCCTTGTATAACCTTACTCAGTATCAATTGAAGCATACTTTAATGCCTGTAGGAGCCTATTCCAAAGATGAGATAAGGGTAATTGCTAATAAAATAAAACTCCCGGTTGCAAACAAGGCAGATAGCCAGGAGATATGCTTTGTATCTGACAATGATTATGCTGGATTTATCTTAGATTACCTAAAAGAAAAAGGGGAAGATAAGGATGTTAAAGCTTTAACCCCTGGTAACTTTGTAGATGTCTCAGGTAATATTTTAGGACAGCATAAGGGAATTGTTAATTATACAATAGGCCAGAGAAAGGGATTAAACTTGTCTTTGGGTCACCCTGCATTTGTTTTAGAGCTAAGACCAGAAACTAATGAAGTAGTTATTGGTAAATCTGATGATGTTTTCTCAGATGAGTTATATGCAAATCAGTTGAATTTTATGGCGATTGAAGAGTTAGAAGATGAGATGGAAGTAGAGGCTAAGATTCGTTACTCCCATAAGGGTTCTAAGGCTCTTATAAAGAGAGTAGATGAGGATCAGATACTTTGTAAATTTTATGAACCCCAAAGGGCTATAACCCCTGGTCAAGCAGTTGTTTTCTATAAAGATGATTATGTAGTCGGCGGCGGCACGATAATATAGAATGGTTTTTGTTAAGTGCACTAGGCATTTAACAAAAACCATTTTTTATATCTTATAATTCTATAGTTTTTCAAATATAGGCCTACCCTCTTCGAAAATTGTGTAATATTTATAGCCAACTTCTTTAAGTAAGCTTGCAGCCTTATCAAAAGCATAAGCAAGATATTTTGCTTCATGGGCATCAGATCCTATAGTGATGATTTCTCCACCCATTTCCTTATATCTTTTAAGAATTTCAATCCTAGGATGGGGGTGGTTGAAAACATATTTATAACCTGATGTATTTAATTCAATCCCTTTCCCTCTATCAATTATAGTTTTCAATACCTCATCAATTAGAACAGCATATTTTTCGTAAGGGTATTTTTTATGAACTACAGGAGTATATCTAAAAATATAATCCAAATGACCGTAGACATGGAAACCATCAAAATATTTGCAATTATCTATAATAGATTGAAAATATTTTGTTATCCCTTCTTCCTCATCCTTATCAAGCCAATAATCAGGATAATAGGGGTCCTGGCCATCAATTACATGGCTAGAACCAATTATAAAATCAAAATTATAAGCTTCTAGATTCTTTAATTCCTTAATAATATGTGTCTGGATACCGCATTCAACGCCCCTATATATTTTGATTTTTGAACTATATTTTTCTTTAATACTATTAAGCTTCTTAATGTATTTGTCTAGGTCGAAAACAAAAGTGTATCCCCCTTCAGATGTGGGATAGTCATAATCAATATGATCAGTAAAGCATAGCTTTTCAATCCCTAAGCTTATTGCTTTTTCTACCATGTCTTCCATTGCTGAATCTGAATCACTGGAAAAATTAGAGTGTACATGAAAATCTGCTTTAATCATTATATGTTTCCTTCCTTTCTATGCTTGCTGGATTCCTGATATATTAGTTGTTGCAACTATTGATTTATAAATGTGATATATAACAAAACCAGGCTTGCCCCCTTTGACCTTCTTAACATGTTTACGTTGGGTATAATCAACTTCTACATTTTGATCCTTGGAAGCTTTGGAATAGTGGGCAGCTAGGCTTGCAGCTTCTTCTTTAGTTTTGTCTGGTAAGTCTTTTCCTTCTGTTTTAACAATAACATGAGAGCCAGGTATTTGTTTTGCATGAAACCACCAATCATCTCCATTGGCATGTTTAAATGTCAGATAATCATTTTGATAATTATTTTTCCCAACATACATATGGAAACCATCTGAAGAAATATAGTGTAGAGGTTTACTCTTTTGCTTTCTTTTTTTGTTTTTTCCTTTGCTTGCTTTTTTCCTTAAGTATCCCTGAGCTACTAACTCTTCCCTAATATCATTTAAATCTTCTTCATCAGTTGCGATATCAAGGGCTGTTTGAATAGATTCCAGATGGGCCAAGTCACTAGCTGTTTCTTTTATTAAAGAAGTAAGCGCCTCATTGGTTCTTTTAAGTTTATTGTATCTTTTATAATAATTTATTTGCGCTTTCAGTATTTCCGGAATTCCCCTCGCAGGTGCATAGCCCAAGGTTTCCGTCTTATAATTTTTAATCGCATCAAAAAACTCGTCCGGTGTCTTTATGTCCGGATCCCCAATATTCAAAT
>CAYOAJ010000024.1:14610-14881 GCA_964401895.1 uncultured Herbinix sp. | reverse complement strand
GGTTGGGGTAATATTTTTTACTATCTTATCACAGGCTTCATATACTCTTTTATTCCCGTTATAGTATGCCCCTTCGGTTTTCCCGCAATTTAAGGAGTATGAGCCAGTTCTTGTGCAGGTCAGGACTTTATCATCTATTGTATCTGTGGTTTTACCACAATAGTTGTCACTGGTATTCCTGCCACAAGTAAGAATTTGTTTTCTAGCTACACATAATGAACGCCTACTATCCGATGTGGTTTCTCCTCTTTTTAATTGTCTTCCACAACAA
>CAYOAJ010000024.1:0-14600 GCA_964401895.1 uncultured Herbinix sp. | reverse complement strand
CAGTGGTGCGACATGGAAATCATAGTCCATATCGCATATATAAAAATCAGAAAATGAATCCATATGGGTTTTCCCACAATCCGGGCATAATCTACTTCCTGCATTACCCGGTCCACTATGACTATATATTGGACTACCATTACAGGGGTAAAAACTATAGCAATTAAATGTATGACTATGCCTACATGCTGATGAATGTTTATGATAAATATATTCATAGCAATTTTCTGAATGCACATGACTATTCCATCTATAACAACTTCCCCCTCTAGGGCTATGTATATGTTTTGTCCCTTTATAGCATTCATCGCCGTGTGCATGATTAGGGTCTGCCATAAGATCCTTAGATTTTTCTAGGATACTTTCATTAGTCTCCTTATTAAGTTGATCTTCACCTTCAATAGGATCCTCTATATGAGGAGGGTCTGTTTCTACTGCTACTTCTTCATATTCATTTACCCCTTCCCATATACTTTCATCTTCCTCAATAATTTCACTAGAACTTCTTATAATATATTCAGGTTCATAGACCCATTGCCTGTGAATTAAACTAACCTTATATTTCTTGCCACTAGTATCTAAATTATTAAGGTATCTTTCATACATGTCTTTGGTAAGATAGGATTGAGCAGCTACATTTTCACAAAATGTAGCTGTCTCCTTTTCCATTCCTACTTGGCTTATTACATCCTTCTTCATCATAAAATAAGAGGCAGGTATTATAAATATAATAAGAGCTGCAATTAATATATCTATAACTTTACCAAGAATATCTGACAAATCAGTCCACCTCCCCGCCATAGCTTATAGTATTTCCTCTGCCAACTTGTGACTTTAGCTTTAGCTTAATGGATATATAATCACCAGCTTTTAGATAATATATTTCCTCTTCATATAGATGACTAAGAATCTCCTCTGTGTATTTGTATTGGTAATAGGTCTTGGTCTCTGTCTCTGAATCTGCTGCACAAAAGGGGCATTCATCTACAAATTCTACAGGGTAGTAGCTATGTCCTTTTTCACATATTAGCAATTCCATATCTTCCAAAACCACTAGATTAAGAAGGCAGGAAACTGTATTGTTAAACTTATCTGTATAATTAACATTTACAACTTGTTCTCCCTGGCTGTAGGGGTCAAAATCATCTTTCCAACCATCAAAGACCATCTGCCTATGGCCATCTCTGTAGATAAGAATTACCCTTAGCTTAAGTTCATGTCCATATGGGACTTTATTATCTCCGCTTAAAGTAGAGGCTTCTATTCCTACTAGAGTTTCCCTACATGTATTGCACCCCCAAGGACTTTCACTCCTGCTATATCTTTCATTACATAATGGACATTCAATTTCATTATCAGATTGAATTTCTATATTCATCTTGCTAGCTTGATTATTTAATCTCATCAATTGAGCTTGGGACCTTGTATTATTAGATAATTCCTTAGTTAGTCTTGGTATAAAGTGTTCTATTTCTATTTGATATAGGTCCCCTGTTATATTAAGATTCAATAGAAATTCTTCATACATTTTTATATCCATATATCTTTTAGACTGAATTTCGTCAACAAATTTAATCACTTGCCCCTTTAGATGATTTTCTTTCTGCCTATCATAGGCTTTCTTAAGATTTAAGATTGGAAGTAAAAAAATCATTATAAGAACTAAAACAACCGCAACTATTCTACTAAATACATTCATCTATAATCCCTTCAAATATAATTTTATCTATATCACCCTTAAGATCATATTGATATGTTTTTTTATAATCTATATCAGGTAAATCATATTGTCCTATCTCCTCTGGCTTGTGCTCCTCGCAAGAAATCAGATAACTTATACTTCCCAACTTGATTTCCATATTGTATTGCAAATCCCCCATCAGATGAGCAATTAACCTACTCTGGCTTATATAATTATTTTTTTCATGTAAATTAGTCTGATAAACTGCCTGACTTTCTAAGACCTGTTCAGAAGATATAGTAACAAGCTTGTGATAATTACTAGACATGGCATATAGCTGGGTAATTCCAATAAAGAATACTGTTACATTAAAGGCAAGCCTTAAGAATTTTGATACATTTTCCATCTACTTCTCCAATCAAGTATTTATTAAAGAATCAACTTATATCTGGGAGAATTCTATTCTATCTATAACTCCATTTGCATTTCTTATGACAGAACAAGAGAAGTTTGCAATGGGTTTTATATATTTATCTGAGGAAAAGTCTTGTATGTCTTTTATAAATCCACCATCTGTATATGTATTACTAGCTATAGTGGTAGATACATATACATAAATTGAAGCATCTTCTCCCTTGTCGTAAGGACCTAGCGTTTTCTTTATAAAATTAACCACATCTGACCCTACAACTTTTTGCCCGTCATACATCATGATGTCATTTTCTGAAAGTGAATTATTAAAATCATTCAGCTTATCCATTGCTGTATTCGAAGTTTTAAATCCGGTATCAGCAACTCTCCCAAAGGTTGATATCAAAAGGCATGTTAGACCTAGACTGAATGCCAAGAGTAGAAATTTGCATACATTGTTCATTAGGACACCTCCACTTTAAAATAAAGGCTATTGTTGCTCAAACCATATGCAGGAAGCAACATTGTTTTCATCATAATAAACCTTTCCTAAGAAGTTACCCCTATCATTAATATAATCATTTTCTCTTTTTGTCACCGCCTGCATCTCATGATAAGTCTTAGGGCTACCAGTAGGCTTGCTTTTTATTTCATCTGATTCAGGTGTATTTACATAGGGTATTGGGCTACTTGCCATACTTGTCTTTACTACTATAGATAAATAATCATCGTTTTCATAATTCTTTATCAATTGCTTTACCTCTGAACCAAGAACAGTCATTCCATCATAAATAGTTATCTCTACATCATCATACTTTGCAGATAAGTTGTTGTACTTCTCCACATTTGTGTCTACATCTGCCTTCCCCTTGTTAGCTAAATTAAAGCCTAATGATATTAATACCACCACAATAATACAGCCTGCTGCTAATAATAAAAACTTTAATACATTGTTCATAAAAATTCCTCCATTTGATTTTTTATTTTTATTTTTTTATCTAAAATTGTTAAGCATCTCATCATATTCCTTAAGCCCTTCTAATGCATTTATGGAAAATGGGATGATCCAGTATAATCCTACTGTTATAATTGTTGGAACAAATGACATTATTGTCCCTATGATCACTTTCTTATCTCTGGCAATCCTATAATCTTGATTTCTCATTTCCTGACTTACTTTACGCTCTTCTGCTACTTCATCAAAAGCCTTAGGAATACCTATCTTGTCCGCTATAATAAGGTTATCTACCAACCTTACAAAGGGCTCATATGGTTCTCTCATTTTAAGTTTTTCTAAAGCATCTAAATCCCCTGATGAATAATCATTAATACATATTCTTAAAGATTCCTTGAAAACAAGTGCAAATGATTCCATTTGCTCTAGAACCTGCAAAACTGTTGTATTATCCAGATGCATAACCATCATAATTATTGATTGAAACTGATCCACTTCATTTCCCATGTTCATACTTAGGATTTTCTTTCTATACAAGAGCATAAAATACGGAATCATATAGGCAAGGTATGAGATAAACATTGCAAAGACTAGTTCATACCAATGAAAATATTCATTATTATACTTTTCAATTCTTCCTATCATTTCATCAGTAATCGCTGGGGTTAGACCTTTAACTGGAAAGCTTGCATTTTTCTCTACTTCTTCTTCAACTTCTTTACGGTTTAGATATAAGCCTTGTTTTTTTAAATCGCCAGACTTAAGATAGGCATACATTAAGTCTAAGACCAACTCTGATGAAGGCTTCTTATACCTTTCTGGAATGATATTTTCTGATTTTGTTATAAAGACTGGTGAAGTAACAAGTGTTTCCCTGTTCTTTTCATGGGTAGATATGATTATAGAAATACATATGAAAAATGCTAGAAATCCATATAGAAGCCTCTTAAGTAGAAATTGCTTTCCTGTATAAGTTTCTCTAACTCGGTAGAGTAATCTATCCACCTTGTCCATCTTGACATGGTTCTTTTCCTCATAATTATTAAGGGCCTTATATATGGGCTTAACTCTTGATAAAGCCTTTATAAGATGATGCTCTCTAGTCACCAGGGCATTCCTTCCCCTAAGTTCATTAATCATCTTATAAGTAATAATTGTGAACAGATAGATTATTATCATTAGTGAGATTCCTAATGTTCCATCATAAAATGTTATTAGTTCTGGAACTATATCTACAGCCCAATTTCTTATAAATCTAAGAGTATAAACAGGAGCAAGGATAATAAAAGTCATTCCTGAAAATTTATAAGAGATTTCTTTCCTATTCATAAGATCTATATAAATATCACTCTTTAATATATTTATATTAAGAAGAAGGACAGACACTCCATTCACAACCTTGTCACCAAACTCTTCTACATATACAGCAACTGATAGGAACATACGGAGAAATCGATTAGATATAGTCTCATTGTACTTTCTAATAGAACTATCCTTGTCACTACTTTCTAATACACTTGTTATTTTGAGAGTATTAACCTTCATAATTCTTCCGCTTTTCTCAGAAGAATCTGCAATTGCTTCATCAATCATTCCGTGTTTATAAAAGCTGTGCCGAGTGTCTGATAAGAATTTATCCAGTTGCTTAAGCAATGTCATCTCCATACTATCTACACTTCCCTCTAAGATTTCTGTATTTAGAACAAAAACCAATAATAAAGCAAGGCCTATTGTATATAGAGATGGAAAAAGAAAAAAGATAAAAAGAGTAAGTATGGCACTTGATAAGCAGATAATATAAGACATAAGCATAGCTCTACAGATACTTGCCCTTTCCCCTTCTGGACAAAGCATTTCAAAGCGTTTTCTCATTTGTTCAATGTATCTTTTTGTAATTGGGTATTTGTTAAAGAATTGATATGATTTTAATAGAAATGGGGAGTTGTTCAATTAATCTCCTCCTTCACACTTGCAAAGAAATCTTTAAACTCATTCACCTCAGATTGATCTAAATAGTCAGCAAGCTTGTCAATAGTATATTTACTAGGAATCCCAACAAGTTGGTACTTTCCATCTTTAAAGACTACAATGTCTTTGCTTTTATATCTTTTTTCATTAGTTATCCTAGTGAAGAACTCTCGAAAGCAGTCTTCTAGATCCTCTGGATAAGCCCTTCCCCTATCCGGTAGAATCTCTGTTATCTTCTCAAGATAAATATGTCCGTCTTTTGTTGTCTCCATGTGAAAGTCATAATTAATTGCTCTTGCCACTTGTTCTTCTGCTGCCATCTCAGATGTAAATACTCCTGTTTGCAGTAATGCAACCTTAAAACTATCAACTAAGGCTTCTGTTGTTTTAGCATGATGTGAAAACATAAGCTGCCTAGTTCCAGCAAGTGCACCTTGTACAACCAAAGAACAGGCTTCTGGAGAATGTACCTCTCCGAATATATAAATATCCCCATCCATTTTCTTGAATAAGTCAAGTACACTTTGTCCTGATACAGAGGGAGTATCCCGCAATGTCATAATATTACGCCTAGAGTATCTTTCTATTTCTTTAAGATGAAGTTCAAAAATCATCTCCTGAACCCTTATATTATATTGGGGACTAATAAATTCTACTAAAGATTTTAATAAAGTGGTCTTTCCCGAGAACTGTTTCCCCGTAACTGCAATAGTACAACAGCCCTTAACTAGCCAGCTCATTAGCTTTATTGGAACTTCCGCATTCTTATCAGTTAATAAATTCTCTATGGATACATCCTCGATACTATTAAGCTTACGAATAAAGAAAGCCCAGTTTTCAGCTACTTTTGGTCTTACAACTACAATTCTAGAGCCATCTGACATAGAGTTAATTATATAACCCTTGTTCTCTGACAAATAACCAGGATCATCATAACGATATATCTTTTTTGCAACTCGAACCATTTCTGCCTTACTTCCAAATCCCATAAAAGATAAATGAATTGTTTTCCCTTGGAACATACACCAGATGCTATTATAGAAATAATCCATGTGTTCCCTATTAAAAATCATATACTCCTCTAAGTAGTTATAATACTGCCTGGGAAGTCCACTTAGGCCGGCAGATATACCATCTAACCTTTTCATATCCCTAATCTCATCAATAACCCCATTGCCTAAATATAATGAGTATATTCTTTGTGTTAGTATTTCTAACTTATCTAAAAAATTAAGATTTGTATCGCTTCTTAGATAAAGTTCTTCAATATCTTCAGTAGATATCTGGTAATGATATTCATCATCCCTTGTTCCATCTCCCTTCAGACTGTCAAATCCATTTTCTACAACCAGATAGTAAAAGGCATCCAATCCATGCTTTTTCTTATTCTTATATAACAAAATATCAAACTTATCAATTACAGTAAGGGAATTGGAATGTTCAAAAGGGATAACATAATTTACTGTCTCCTCATTAATATTTAGATCTTTTTGTAATATATTCTTTATATAGTCTTTGACAAATTCCTTAGCATTTAAGTCTCCATATCCACAGTTTCGAACTGCCTTAATAAGTTGGAGCTTTCTTGCCTCTTCCTTTTGAGCTGCTGACTTACTAAGATTCATGTCAATATGGCTTGTATCTGATAATTCATTTATCTTTTCCTTAATTTTTTCTTTTAAGAAATCTATAGAATATATCTCTTCTTCTAAAAACCCCTCATGATCATAATCTTTTTTAAAGATGTAATATATAACAACTAAGATAATGGCTATTATAAAACCAATTATTAATATATTATTAGCTACCATGGGGAACCACCTTTCCCCCGACTTGCTAATTTTATAAGCTTTTGAGAGGCCAACTTTAGATTATCAATAAAATACCTATTATTTTCACTAGGGTTATCTATGTTTTCCTTTATAAAATTAATAGCTAGACCTTTAGATTCTGCATCCATATATCCTGTACAATAGGGTATTACACATGTTGAAGACTTCTTTAGTTGTCTATACATAAGCTTTAAATTTCGTATATTGTAGGAAGAATTTTTATCATAGCTACCAAAAAGATATAACATGTCTTTTTTATTGATACACTTATTTTGAAAATAATCATCTAATACTGCCCTGTTTTGACACAGGTTTACTACTACAATATCTGCTTGCTCAATAACTAATTTAGAAATCTCATCTAAACCACTATTAAGATCTACAAAAACAAAATCATAATGTTTATTCATTCCCCCTAACATTTTTCTTATAGATTGTTTCATAGACTCCATATAAATGTCCCTATTATCACTGGTTGTCCCTGGTAATAAACTAAGCTTATTCTTTATTAAAGGTATTGAATAATTATGGATAACATCTTTATCTAAAGTTGCCAGTTTCATACTGCGGACCAATCCGTCTATTCCAACATCAATGAAAACCTCTTGACTATATTCCCTACTACCAATTAGATAGGCATCAAGCTTATTAAGATCAAAATGTGTTTGAGTTAATATCGAACTATAATTTTCTTCTAATGCTATGGAACTTGCCAGGGCAATCATATTACTTGTTGTCTTTGACTGGCCATGAACATTACTCCAAAATGCAATTATTTTCATCTTATATTTCCCTCCCATCATCTTGCCTTTAAAGCCTTCATAGCCTTCTTCAATTTACCTTTTTCTACTTCTGGAAGGTACTTACCTACTTCACTTGTCAGATATCTTTTCATTTGCCTTGTCATCCCCCTTAGGTTAAAGCTCTTATTGTGATGACTAATAAGTCTTTTTCTCTCATCCTTATCATCATATAAGAATATTCTTATATCTTTTTGATCAATCTTCTGGTCTATTATCTTAGCTAATACACCTTCTTCTATTGACACATCGTATCGGCCTTTAATTAATAAATCCCTTTGAATATCTTCCCCAATTGAACTGTCATATCCTAGTTTTCCCAGACTCCAAGACTTGTGTTTATATAAATCAGTTACATAACTTAGACGGGTACATTTATTAATCTCTTTATCTGGCTCATTAAAACCATTTGTAATTAATATGTCATCATAATCTCCTATCATCTCCTCATCAAGTGGCAGGCAAGTATAGTCAACATTATGATAATGTACAATATGTTCATTACATGAAATCTCCCCTGGTTTGGGTATTGAATTTGATAAAAGCTGGGTCTGAGAATGATCTATAATTAGCACCTTTCGTCCAAGCTTAGATAAGATTTGTCCAAGATATATTACAAGGTCAAAGACCTCAATGCCAGCATATACAACTACATTATTCAATTACTATCACTTCCTCCCAGCTCTTATCATCATCTAAAGCATAATAAGAATTGTCCTCAATCTCATTATCTCTACCTAATTCAACAGTATCTTCTGCCTCCTCCTTATATTCTATAGATGCATAAGATGTGTCCGGAGACAACTCCCAGTTAGCTTGTGTGACATCCATATTGAAACTAGATGCCAGACGGTTTTCCAAACCCTTTCTTATCTCCTTATTTATCTCCTGTGAATAGCGGTCAACTACATTAGGGTCTTCTTCAATTAACTTTAATACTGACAAACTAGGTGTGTAAGTAACAACTGACGGCTCTTGTATCAAAGGATCAACATATTTAGTAAAATATATCTTTGTTCCAGGATACTCATAAGCATCAACTATTGCTGCTGACATCCTAAGCATTTCCTCCTCATCAAGCCACATAAGGCATGATGCTGCTTCTTGAGAAAGTCCCCTAACTATCTTCTTGCTGTTAACGATGTAATCCTCTCCATTAGGAAAGTTAATTCTTATATCAACGGTATCATCCTTATTAACATTAGACCCTAGATGTATTGCTATATACTCTAACTCTCTTAGCTCAGTTGATATTTTATAATCTGTAACCATGCTAGTTAGTAGATGTGCTCCTGCTGGTATATCCACTAAAAGAACTTTCCCCATATCCTCTGTTGTTACAAGAGTTTCTAAGGGCTGAGAAGAATACTCAATCCTTCTATCAGTGTTTTCTTCTGTTATAAGAGCACCTGCTTTAATATCACTTGTTGCTACAAACACTGCATGCTGATTGTCTTTCATCTCCTGACTATACTCATCTAACTTAGCCTGATAGTTGTCCCTAATACTATTAGATATAAGAAATGTTGCTAAGAATGCTGCAAAACCTAGAACAAGAAGACAAATAAAGACAACAACCACATACTGCCTTGTTGAGCGTTTAATTTTTCTCCTAAGTCTCATCCTTCTCCTTTCACTTTTCTAAACATACTTTCTCTAGCTTTTTTCTTTGTTTTTCTTCTCTTAGATAAAAAGTCCTCCTTATTATCATTTTTGTTGCTTTTCTTATTGATTGAATAAATGGAAAATTGTCATCACTTTTATCACACTGATAATTTGTAGAAATATATTCTACAACTCTTCCAGTGTGAAAAGCTCTGTTGAAAAATTCATTGTAAGGAATCTCAACAATTCGCTCAAATGGAATCTGATATTTATCTGACAACTTCGTCCTATGCTGTCCACTTATATCAGCTGTCATCCCAACTAAAAATATAGACTTGTCTCTTAAAAAGGAATTATGGGTAAAAAAGTCTTCATGAATAACTGAATCATCAATAAGATTAACTACTATAAGATCTGATTCTTCAAGAATAGTTTTTGTACTGATATTATCCTTAGCTGTATCTATAAAAATAATATCCGTTGTTTTTTCTAGCAGATTAAAAAAAGATTGAGCATTAATATAGAGTTCATAAGAAAATGTATTGTTGTGAATAACTTTACTCTGGGGTATATAATAGAGATGTTTGTTTATAATAGTCTCCCTATAGTCAGATACTTCTTCTTTAAGGAAGTCTCCCCTGTGAACCTTACGCAGAAGGCCCTCTATTCCACCCCCTTCATAATAAACTCCTCTTTCCCTAATATATTTAAGATTATGATTGGAAAAATAAGATTGTCCTAGATTGTTAGAACAGATGTGATTCTCCATAACTGTTATAGTATAGGGATAAGAAATAGCACTAGCAACACTAATTGCAGCTAAGTTTGCCGACACCCCTGAAGGGCCATTAGCATTGCTCCAGAAGGCTACCTTCACATAAAAACCTCCTTCATTAAATTTTTTTACTTTTAAAATTGGATAAAAAATGATAAGTAATAAGAAATGCATTAAATAGATTGTATTACTATAATATATTATATTGCAGTTTTTGTAAATACTTATTCTGTAAAAAATATTACCAAACTTTATTGTAAATTTTTGTACTTTTTACATGTAAAAATCTTTATACAAAAAAGACTCAAGATAATTCTTGAGTCTTTACTGTTAGTATTCATATACACGAATTGTTTCCATAATGACTTCCACATCTTCTGATTCTGCAGCAGCTACAGCATCCAAAACATCATATCCTTCAAATACTTGGCCAAATACAGTATGACCTTGATAAAGCCATGGGGTTCCCCCTATCTCTCCGTATCTGCTTACCGCTTCCTCATCAAATTTAATATCATATGCTAATTCTATCTGTTTGAGATAATCTTCATCGAAAGTTTCATCTGACTGAACGATAAAGAATTGACTGCCATTAGTATTAGGACCTGAATTAGCCATGCAAAGAGCTCCTCTATAAGGCTGAAGCTTAACATGGAATTCATCCTCAAAGCTCTTACCCCAGATGCTCTCTCCCCCACCTCCTGTTCCAGTAGGGTCTCCACCTTGGATCATAAAATCATCTATGATTCTATGAAAGCTTACTCCATCATAATAACCATTCTCCGCATGAGTAATAAAATTCTCCACAGCCTTAGGAGCCCCATTCTCAAAAAATCTTACATGGATAGAGCCAAAATCCTTTATAATTATCTCAGCAACAGTTTCGCCTTCTTCCATAGGGGCAAATTGATCATAATCCTTCTTTCCACAGCCAACTAGGCTAACTAACATAATTAGACATACAGTTAAAATAATTATTTTCTTTCTGTTTTTCATAAATACATTTCCTCCAAGCTAATTGTAAATTGTCTATTTTATTCCTATTAATATATAAAAATATGCATCTCGGTATTCATCACTCATATCAAGGTATACATTCTCCGCTATAATAGTTAGAATTGCTTCTTCATTCTCTACACTAAAGCTTGCATCTGCATTAGATAAGTTATAATCATCTGAATCCCTTTTCTCAAATCTATAAAAAATTTCATTAATAGAAAATCTAATAAGTTCTATTTCATCTCTATATAAAATAATAGCACCGTCCTCATTAGAAAAGTATAGATAATATTCATCATTATCCTTCTTAAATGATCCTACTTCATAACTAGGATTATCATAATTAATACTTCCTTCCATAATATAATCATGACCTGTTACTTTTATTATACTATCAGACCTCCTAAAACTCTTAAAGGTTTTCTCATGATCCACATAATCATATCTAGGAAAACCAAAAGTAGCCTCAAAATTATGATAATTATAATATTCATCTAGCCAAACAATATCCTTAATATAATCCATATTCTCTAGATAAGAGATAGAGTTGCGGATAACTTCTTTGTCCTGCTCTAAAAGACTTCCATCAGCCCTTAGTATATCTCCTTCTAACATTTCATTATCAACTAAAACCCTTTCAAGCCTTCCAATCTGGCTTTTTCGGCTTATAGTAAAAGCATCCACTGGTGGCAATATTGATATAATGGAAAGGCCAATTAAAATTGGAGCAATAATACCATTTTTCTTAACTGGAAGTATAGAAAATATAATACCAGCAATTACAGCAAATACACCAAACATAATTACATAGTATCTTCCTAAAGTAATACCCAGCTCACCTATCTTCAGTAATGATGAGATAGTCTGAAATAAAACAATTGGAATAAGCACTTTAGGTATTATTTTTCTATATAAACTTGAAAATATATTATCTATCTGGGAAGCTAATATATAAATTAAAATAACTAAAATAGAGTAAGACACCAGCATAGGTTCTAAAATATTATCTGTCCAAAAGTCTCCCCTAATATTTAATATAATGTATAAAAGTAAAATAATTGTGAAAATTCCCGAAATCGGAATAAAAACATAAGAAATCAAATTAGTTAAAAATTTTGAAGGTTTTTTCTCCTCTCCCTCATCATAAACTGGTATAAGGGACAAGAAGTGTATTGGGGCATATAATAATATTATTACATTTGCAACATGTTCATAATAAGGACCATTAACACTAACAATTAAATTATCTATTGTGGATATAATCAAAATAATTCCTAGATATAATAATGCCGCAAATAAAACCACTGTGAAAAAAGCTCCAAATGACACTAAGAAAGTCTCATTAAAGCTAACTTTTCTTTTAATTGTAGGAATCCATAGGAATGCTATAAGTAAAATAAATAGTATTATAGCTGTTCTTATAGCAAATTCAACTCCTGGTTCTCTAGATCTTACTAGAGAAAAATATATGATTGAAAATAAAACAGAAAGCCCCATAAAGGCGTATCGTATAGTTACCCTATCTTTAAAAAATGTTTCATATAGAACTTGAAGAACCACATAAGAACAAGCTCCAATAAGAAATGCATAAGCATATTCATTATAATCAATATAGTCATAAGAAGTCAGACTAACAAAATTCATAATGGCCCAAGCCACTAGAAAAATCATAGTAAGAGGAAAGCGAAGAACCGTATTTGTAAAACCATCAAACCTCTCTTTAAATCTATTAATCATATCTATATTCCTCCTTATTTTATTACTTCTACTTCATTTTAAACAATTATAAAACAAACAAGACAATAAAGCTATATCTATATAACTTTATTGTCTTATTAGTATATCTATTTTAGTTGGATTTATATAAAATACTATTCCCCTTCTTCTAATACACTATCTTCCCCTTCCGGAAGCACTAAAGCCAGAAAAACACCTACAACAGCTGCTATAGCTAAACCAGAGATAGTTACAGTTTTTGTAACAGGAATACTATCACAGCCAATTCCTATAACAAAGATAAGGGCTGATATCATTAAATTCCTACTGTTACCAAAATTTAATCTTGAATTTACAAGAATCCTTACACCTACTGCTGCAATCATTCCATATAATACGATACTAACACCGCCTGTTACAGGTCCTGGAATACTTGTTACAAGACCTCCAAACTTACCTAGGATACCAAGCAGAATAGAAAAACATGCTGCAACCCTTATAACAGAAGGATCATAATTTTTAGTAACTGCTAATACTCCAGTATTCTCACCATATGTAGTATTAGCTGGTCCACCAAGTAAGCCCGCGAAAGATGTTGCTAATCCATCCCCTAATAAAGTTCTATGAATTCCAGGGTCCTCCATAAAGTTCCTTCCAACAACTGCGCTATTAGTAGTAACATCACCAACATGCTCAATAATAGTTACAAATGAAATAGGTGCAATAGCTAAGATAGCATCTAATCTAAAGGCTGGTAATAATAATACCTGTTCAATTATTCCCTTATCCATAAAAGAGAAAAACTCCGCCTCTCTTACAGGGTTTATATCAACCAAACCTAATGGTATACATACCAAGTAACCAATTACTATAGCAAAAAGTATTGGCATAAGATTAAAGATTCCTTTAGCATATATTGAAATACCTATTGCTGTTGCAAGTACTATTGCTGTTATAAGTACAGCCTTCCAGCTAAAGAAACTTTCACCCAGATCATTTTTTAGGTAAAAGGCACTATCAATTGCTGTACTACTCAATCTTAAACCAATAACAATGATAATTGGTCCAGTTACAATTGGGGGTAATAATTTGTTAATCTTTTCATAGCCTACTAACTTTATTAACACGCCAGCCAGACAATAAATAAGCCCTGCAATAATTAGAGCTCCTTTTACTGTTGCAAGCTTGTCCATAAAATCTGGATCTCCGTACCTAGAATCACCTATCACAGAGATAATTCCGACCATAAAGGCGAAACTAGACCCCAAAAAAACAGGAACCTTTTTCTTTGTTACCAAATGAAAAATTAAGGTTCCTGCCCCTGCGCAGAATAGTGTAATTGAAGTATTAAGTCCTGTTAATGCTGGTACCAATACTGTAGCACCGAACATAGCCAAAACATGTTGAAGACCTAGTATTAATTTTTGTACTGGTGTTTTCTCTTGCATTACTAATCTCCTTCGTTTTTTATTATCATTAAATTTACACAAAATTTTTTTCCCAATTTCTTATATAATCCTGGGGCAAGATTTTATTATCTTAACCCCAGGATTTTTTTAATCTAGATGCTACATAAATATATATCTTGCTATAAATATTAGTGCCAATACATACATAATAATGCTGATTTTTTTCTCTTTCGCCTTTCCTGTAACTAAATTGATTACTACATAAGAGATAATCCCAAGAGAAATACCTTCTGCTATGCTATACATAAATGGCATTGCAATTATACATATAAATGCTGGTATGGATTCTGCCATATCATCAAAATCAATACTAAGAATTGAACTTATCATATAGAAACCAACAATGATAAGAGCAGGTGCCGTTGCAAAACCTGGTATTGCTAAGAAAA
>CAYOAJ010000023.1:10305-14993 GCA_964401895.1 uncultured Herbinix sp. | reverse complement strand
CTCATGGCTGGCATCAATATTCTCATTACGAAAGCATCTACCAGGAAATAAAACTTTTAGGTGTTGGCCAGGCTCTGGCTCCCCATATTTATGCATAATAGTATTCTGCGCCGCTGAAGTATGAGTCTTAAGTATCTGACCATTGTCTAGATAATAAGTATCCTGCATATCTCTTGCTGGATGATCTTTAGGTATGTTAACAGCCTCAAAGTTATTGTATTCTGTTTGAATTTCCAGACCATCTTCAATTATAAAGCCCATACTTTTAAATACATCTTCAATCTGTTTCTGAACAATAGTAATAGGATGAAGGCTACCAATTTCCCTCTTAGACGGAATGGAAAAGTCATAGGCTTCTGCATTATTAATAATCTTCTGGTATTCCCTCTCCTTAAGAACATCCTTGTGTTCCTGGATAGCCTTCTCAATATCTCTCTTCAATTCATTAACTGCCCTACCAAATTCTTTCTTGTCTTCAGAAGATAGGTTACGTAAATTCTTTAACTCATTAGTTACAAGTCCTTTTTTACCAAGGAAAGACACTCTTACTTTCTCCAATTCATCATTAGAATCTACCTTGTCCAATTCTTCCTTAAATTGTTTTTCGATATCTTTTAAATTTTCTAACATCATTCTTCCTCCTTATTCAATAATATGCAATAAAAAAGCTTCCATCCCAAGGGACGAAAGCATCGTGGTACCACCCAAATTCAAACCTATGGTAATCCACTAGGTTTCTCTAAAGTTATAACGTAACTTATCCGACCCCTCTTTGTCTGCAAGTGTTTTATTCACAAGTCTTGTGTCTGCAGGTTTCT
This sequence comes from uncultured Herbinix sp., assembly GCA_964401895.1. Taxonomy (GTDB): domain Bacteria; phylum Bacillota; class Clostridia; order Lachnospirales; family Lachnospiraceae; genus Mobilitalea. Next base: position 14,175 of record CAYOAJ010000023.1, on the reverse strand, counting down.
TAAAGGCAACTCTGGTGCCGAATTTCGTAATAAGTCTGAACCCGAATATGTTTCCAGCCGATGACATATCCTCTCTGTGGGGAAGAAATACACTACTAATACACCTTCATAGTATTTATATTATTAAATTCATTTCTCATATATTAACTGACCAAATTAAAATTGTCAAGGCTAACCCTTTGGGTTCAATAATAAAAATAATAAAATAACTATTGACAACTTTCATAAAGCACTTTATAATATAAAGTATAAAAGCTGGGATGGTGAATAAAATATGAATACCGAGCAATCGAATAAAGCTTCTAAGGAATTGTCATACATTAAAACGATAATGAACAAATCTCAATTTTCATTTACATATGGTACAAAGTTTTTTATTACTATTTCTGTTTATCTCTTACTTATAAACGTTATGCGCCTTTTACCATTGTCACAAGCATTGACTTTTCTTGATTATTACTATTCTAAACTTACAGTTTCATTATTAACTATGATACTTATTATTCCACTATTTTTTATTATTGGTAAATTTAATAAAATTGCAAAACAAAATTCTGAAGATTTAAGTTTATGGCTTTATCAGATTTGTGCATTTACAATACTTGTTTGTACCGTAATATCTTCCATAGCTCTACTTCCAAACATAACAGATAATATAATGCTTGATGTATTTTCTATTGCGAGTGCAAGTATATGTATATTCATTTGTGGCCAATTCTTACAAAGCAAAAAGATGAAGATATTTGCAATTATTTACTTTATCGGTATCAATATTATTTTGTTTGTGCTAGGTCTACTATTTGTAAAAATCCAGACAAGGAATAGTGGTTTTTCCAACATGGATCATTCAATTATTCTATTATATTCATATGGTACTGCTATTATAAATTTATGCTATGCACCTTTAGGTTATCTTCTATTAGGTCTGGGGATTAACAAAATAAAAAAGCAAGCGAGGGCTTTGTTAAATGACATTTGATTCTATACCAGAAGCGTTTCAAACTAAATTGCGAGTTGCCATTATGGCAGCACTTTATAGTGCACCTAAGGACTTTAAAACATTAAAGGAAATCACGAATTCTACTGACGGAAACTTAAGTGTTCAATTAACAAAGCTGGAGGAATTTGGTTTTGTTAAATCATCAAAATCATTTGTGAATAAAAAGAGTCATACGGAGTATGAGTCTAGCAAATTTGGTAAGTCCCAATTTGAAGAATACGTTGATTTTTTATCTACAATTATTAAAAAATAAAGAAGGGAGGTACAATGAAAACATTAAGTATAGTGCAAATTGCCTTATGACATAATTGTGAAAGTGCAGTTAGAATAACAATATTAGTCATATCAGGCATCAACTAATGGTTATGATTTTTGCTTTGAAAGGAGTGAGTTTATGAGTAAAAAAAGAATCTTATGCGTATTATTGTTATTATCAATCCTGTTTTGCAATTTTTTTAAACCCCAGAGTGTAAAAGCAACTGACTCAGAAGTATCATTTAAAGCAGTACAATGCAGTGGCTTTACCACAAAAGCAAGTAGTAATGATATAAAAAGTATATCATTGAGTTTCTCTAATTTGGATACTCTTCAGACTTCAGGAAATTTAATTTTAGAAACAGAAACAGGCAATTACTCTATTAATATTATGGGATGGTGAATAAAATATGAATACCGAGCAATCGAATAAAGCTTCTAAGGAATTGTCATACATTAAAACGATAATGAACAAATCTCAATTTTCATTTACATATGGTACAAAGTTTTTTATTACTATTTCTGTTTATCTCTTACTTATAAACGTTATGCGCCTTTTACCATTGTCACAAGCATTGACTTTTCTTGATTATTACTATTCTAAACTTACAGTTTCATTATTAACTATGATACTTATTATTCCACTATTTTTTATTATTGGTAAATTTAATAAAATTGCAAAACAAAATTCTGAAGATTTAAGTTTATGGCTTTATCAGATTTGTGCATTTACAATACTTGTTTGTACCGTAATATCTTCCATAGCTCTACTTCCAAACATAACAGATAATATAATGCTTGATGTATTTTCTATTGCGAGTGCAAGTATATGTATATTCATTTGTGGCCAATTCTTACAAAGCAAAAAGATGAAGATATTTGCAATTATTTACTTTATCGGTATCAATATTATTTTGTTTGTGCTAGGTCTACTATTTGTAAAAATCCAGACAAGGAATAGTGGTTTTTCCAACATGGATCATTCAATTATTCTATTATATTCATATGGTACTGCTATTATAAATTTATGCTATGCACCTTTAGGTTATCTTCTATTAGGTCTGGGGATTAACAAAATAAAAAAGCAAGCGAGGGCTTTGTTAAATGACATTTGATTCTATACCAGAAGCGTTTCAAACTAAATTGCGAGTTGCCATTATGGCAGCACTTTATAGTGCACCTAAGGACTTTAAAACATTAAAGGAAATCACGAATTCTACTGACGGAAACTTAAGTGTTCAATTAACAAAGCTGGAGGAATTTGGTTTTGTTAAATCATCAAAATCATTTGTGAATAAAAAGAGTCATACGGAGTATGAGTCTAGCAAATTTGGTAAGTCCCAATTTGAAGAATACGTTGATTTTTTATCTACAATTATTAAAAAATAAAGAAGGGAGGTACAATGAAAACATTAAGTATAGTGCAAATTGCCTTATGACATAATTGTGAAAGTGCAGTTAGAATAACAATATTAGTCATATCAGGCATCAACTAATGGTTATGATTTTTGCTTTGAAAGGAGTGAGTTTATGAGTAAAAAAAGAATCTTATGCGTATTATTGTTATTATCAATCCTGTTTTGCAATTTTTTTAAACCCCAGAGTGTAAAAGCAACTGACTCAGAAGTATCATTTAAAGCAGTACAATGCAGTGGCTTTACCACAAAAGCAAGTAGTAATGATATAAAAAGTATATCATTGAGTTTCTCTAATTTGGATACTCTTCAGACTTCAGGAAATTTAATTTTAGAAACAGAAACAGGCAATTACTCTATTAATATTAATGGATATTTCAAAAAATATGACAACGCCAAGGGATATGTTGGCGTATTCGATGGTGTTATAGAAAATTATTATGCATCATATACGAATATTGTTGAGAAGGACAAGTCCACAAGAGTAACCGTTGATGTAAATTATTTATCAAATGATGAAAATTTTACAGCAATAACTATTGGATCAGCAGGGGATGATATTGAGCCAAAGATTATATTTTTTGGCGAGTACACCGATTCTATTAGAAAACTTTGTAACTCCAAAAGTGCTGATGTCATTGAGAAAAGGAATAAAGCAAACTTGGACACTTCTCAAAGTGTACCGTTAAGTGTAGATGCTGCAACAAGGTTTCAAGCAACCAATACAAAAACCGCATCCGGATATTCAGTTGCAACAGTATCAATCTATTATGCGAATGAGTTAAGAAATCAAAGCTCCATGTCTGTTTATGCAAAGGTTAATTCACATACATCAGAGTTTGAAGATTATTTAGTAGATGTACATGGATTTGATGGTGCATTAAGTTCACTAATTGTTTATCCAGATTCATGGAAGATAGAAACAGTAGGTGCAGACAAATACCTTCATTCTAATGGTATAATGAATCCGACGGAAAGTACAACATCTGTAACGATGACTTTCCCAGCATATTTACCGTATATTGGTTTCTTTACATTTAATATCCCACTCACCATGAATAGCGTATCTATTTCTACAAGAGGCGTTGCTGTAGATCCTATTTATTCGAATAATATTATCACATGGGATGTATTTAAACGATATGGGTGGAATGCATCGAGTATGGATGGTGATTATACGACCGAAACAGGTGGATGTGT